>NZ_JABXGF010000014.1:0-59341 GCF_025407985.1 Curtobacterium sp. C2H10
ACGCGGAGCTCATCGAGCTCGCGTGACCCGCACCGCCGACGGGCGCGACCCGTCGACGGAGTGGAGGGGCCGGGGCCGCCCGCGCCGCGCGCCGCGCGCCCTACGCGCTCCGGCGCACCACGAGCTCGGGCACGAGCAACGTCTCGTCCCGCGGCTCCCCCTCGACGAGGGCCCGCACGGTGTCGAGCACCCGCTCCCCCATCGCCCGGAAGTCCTGCCGCACGGTGGTGAGCGGCGGCGTGAAGTGCGCCGCCTCTGGAACGTCGTCGAAGCCCACCACGGCGATGTCGTCCGGCACCCGCAGTCCCTCGTCGGCGAAGGCGTGCAGGACCCCGAGCGCCATCTGGTCGTTCCCGGCGAAGACCGCGTCGACCGTGTGCACGTCGATCGTCCGGGCCGCCGCGAACCCGCTCGCCGGGGTCCAGTCGCCGTCGAGCACCACGGGCTCGAGTCCGGCGTCGCGCATGATCCGCTCGTAGGTCACCCGGCGGACCTCGGACTCCTGCGAGACCGCGGGGCCGGCGATGTGCACGATCCGGCGGTGCCCGCGGGCGAACAGGTGCTCCATCACGAGCGAGGTCCCCGCCGCCTGGTCGATCGCGACCGCCGCGACGCTCGGTGCCACCGGGGCCCTGGCCGCGTCCCGCTGCACGGCGTTCGCGACGACGACGGGCACCGAGACCGGGACGGTCAGCGAGGCGAGGGCGTCGAGCACCCGGTTGTCGGCGGCGACGAGCACGATGGCGGCGACGTCCTGGGCGAGCAGCGTCACGAGGGCGTTCGACAGGTCGACGGGGCGCGGGTCGTCGGGCAGCGTGGAGAGCAGGACGTGGTAGCCGGCGGACCGGGCTGCCCGCTCGAACCCGATGGCGGTGCTCGACGGTCCGTACAGCGCGTCCCCGGCGGTGATGATGCCGAGCGCCCGACTGCGCCCCCCGGCGAGCGCCCGGGCCGCGGCGCGGGGCCGGTACCCGAGTTCGGTGACCGCGTCGGACACCTGGGCGCGGAACTGCTCGCGGACCGTCGGGTCGCCGTTGATCACCCGCGAGACGGTCTGGTGGGAGACGCCCGCGCGCTCGGCGACGTCGAAGATCGTGGGTGCCTTGCGACGTTTGCCGCCGGCGTCCCCGAGCGCGGTCGTGGTCGTCACGTCGCCAACCGTACCGCGCAGTCCGGCCGACGCGACAAGATCGCGAAACGGTCACGGTGAGTTGACACCCCGTCACGGAACCCCCAGTATGTGAGCGCTCACACGAGCAAATCCCTCGGGGCACAGCAGCCCCGGCACCGAGCGCGTCGACGTGGACGCGCAGGAACAGAGGTACTTCGATGATGAAGCGCAAGATCGTCGCGGGCGTCGCCGCCCTCGGCATCGCCATCGCACTCGCCGGCTGCTCCGCCGGCGGACGCGCGTCCACCGACGGTGGGAGCGGCAGCGGGGACAACAAGGGCGCCCTGGTGGGCGTCGCGATGCCGACCAAGGTCTCGGAACGCTGGATCAAGGACGGCAACGCCGTCAAGAGCGACCTCGAGAAGGCCGGCTACAAGGTCGACCTCGAGTACGGCGACAACAAGGTCCAGCAGCAGGCGCAGCAGGTCAGCAACATGATCACGAAGGGCGCGAAGGTCCTCATCATCGCGTCGATCGACGGCGGCGCGCTCTCCGACCAGCTCGACGCCGCCGCCAAGGCCGGCATCAAGGTGATCTCCTACGACCGCCTGCTCACGGGCAACAAGAACGTCGACTACTACGTGTCGTTCGACAACGAGAAGGTCGGCGTCGACCAGGCGACGAGCCTGCTCACCGGCCTCGGCGTGCTCGACGCGGACGGCAAGAAGACCGGCGAGAAGGGCCCCTTCAACATCGAGGTCTTCGCCGGCTCGCTCGACGACAACAACGCGGGCTTCTTCTTCGACGGTGCGATGAAGACCCTCAAGCCGTACCTCGAGGACGGCACCCTGAAGATCCAGTCCGGCCAGGACCAGCTCTCGCAGGCCGCGACGCAGCAGTGGGACCCGGCGACCGCCAAGGCCCGCATGCAGAACCTCATCGCGAAGTCGTACTCCGGCGGCACCACGCTGAACGGCGTGCTCTCGCCCTACGACGGCATGTCGATCGGCATCATCTCGGCGCTCCAGGGCGCCGGGTACGGCTCGAGCGACCGCCCGCTGCCGACCATCACGGGGCAGGACGCCGAGCAGGCCAGCGTGAAGTCGATCATCGCCGGGCAGCAGTACTCGACCATCTACAAGGACACGCGCAAGCTCGCCAAGCAGTCGGTCACCATGGCCGAGGACCTGCTCACCGGCAAGAAGCCCGAGGTCAACGACACGAAGAGCTACGACAACAAGGTCAAGGTCGTCCCGACCTACCTGTTCCAGCCGACCGTCGTGACGAAGGACAACTACAAGGAAGTCCTCGTCGACTCGGGCTACTACACCGAGGCCGACCTCAAGTAGGACGCAACCCATCTGTCGGACTGGAGGCGCGGGTCGACCCCGCCCCGCGCCTCCAGTCCGTCACCACCCGCGCGCCCACGCGCGGACGACGAAAAGGCGGTCCCACATGGCGGACACCATCCTCGAGATGCGTGACATCACCAAGACGTTCCCCGGGGTCAAGGCGCTGCAGGGGGTCTCGATCGAGGTCGAGCGCGGCCAGGTCCACGCGATCTGCGGCGAGAACGGCGCCGGCAAGTCCACCCTGATGAAGGTGCTGTCCGGGGTCTACCCGCACGGCTCCTTCGACGGCGAGATCCTCATCGACGGATCTCCCGTCGAGTTCGGCGACATCAACGGCTCGGAAGCGGCCGGGGTCGTGATCATCCACCAGGAGCTCGCGCTCAGCCCGTTCCTGTCGATCGCCGAGAACATCTTCCTCGGCAACGAACAGTCGAAGGCCGGGTTCATCGACTGGAACAAGACGAACCTCGCGGCCGCCGAGCTCCTGCAGCGCGTCGGCCTCAAGGACAACCCGGTCACGAAGATCGTCGACATCGGCGTCGGCAAGCAGCAGCTCGTCGAGATCGCGAAGGCCCTGTCGAAGCGGGTGAAGCTCCTCATCCTCGACGAGCCGACGGCGGCGCTGAACGACGACGACTCGGCGCACCTGCTCGACCTCATCCGGTCGCTGCAGGCCGAGGGGATGACGGCGATCATCATCAGCCACAAGCTCAACGAGATCAAGGCGATCGCGGACAAGGTCACGATCATCCGCGACGGCAAGACCATCGAGACGCTCGACATGCACGCCGACGACGTCTCCGAGGACCGGATCATCCGCGGCATGGTCGGTCGCGACCTGTCGAACCGGTATCCCGAGCGCGAGGACCCGCAGATCGGCGAGGAACTCCTCCGCATCGAGGACTGGACCGTCCACCACCAGCTCGACGCCTCGCGCGAGATCATCCACCAGGCGAACCTCTCCGTCCGCGCGGGCGAGGTCGTCGGCATCGCCGGGCTCATGGGTGCCGGACGGACCGAGCTCGCGATGAGCGTGTTCGGCCAGTCCTACGGCACCGGGATCAGCGGCACCGTGTACAAGCGCGGCGTCCCGATCAAGACCCACACGGTGTCGCAGGCGATCGACAACGGCATCGCCTACGTCACCGAGGACCGGAAGCGCTACGGGCTCAACCTCATCGACGACATCAAGCGGAACATCTCCGGGTCGGCGCTCGGGAAGCTCGCGAACTGGGGCTTCGTCAACGCGTCCGAGGAGACCACCGTCGCCGGACAGTTCCTCCGGAGCCTCAACATCAAGGCGCCGAACGTCGACGTCGTCACCGGGAAGCTCTCCGGCGGCAACCAGCAGAAGGTCGTCCTGTCGAAGTGGATGTACGCCGACCCCGACGTGCTCATCCTCGACGAGCCCACGCGCGGCATCGACGTCGGCGCGAAGTACGAGATCTACACGATCATCAACCAGCTCGCGGACCAGGGGAAGGGGATCATCGTGATCTCCTCCGAGCTCCCCGAGCTCCTCGGCATCTGCGACCGCATCTACACGCTCTCCGAGGGCACGATCACCGCCGACGTGCCCCGCTCCGAGGCCACGCCCGAGGCCCTCATGCAGTACATGACCCAGGAACGGGAGACCCCTGTCAATGAACGCGCTTAAGTCCGCCGCCGGCTACCTCACCGGGCAGCTCCGACAGATCGGCCTGTTCATCGCGCTGATCGTCATCGTCATCTTCTTCCAGGTGACGACGAACGGCATCACCCTCGCCCCGATCAACGTCTCGAACCTGATCGTCCAGAACAGCTACATCCTCATCCTCGCCATCGGCATGGTGATGGTCATCATCGCCGGGCACATCGACCTCTCGGTCGGCTCGGTCGTGGCCTTCACCGGCGCCATGGCCGGTGTCATGATCACGCAGTGGGGCCTGCCCTGGCCGATCGCGGTCGTGCTCTGCCTGGTGGTCGGCGCCCTCGTCGGTGCCTGGCAGGGGTTCTGGATCGCCTACTTCGGGATCCCCGCGTTCATCGTCACGCTCGCGGGCATGCTCGCGTTCCGTGGCGCCGCGCAGATCGTCCTGCACAACCAGCAGATCTCGCCGTTCCCGGAGGGCTTCCGCTCCCTCGGCTCCGGCTTCCTGCCGTCGTTCGGCACCACCGGGTACGAGCCCCTCACGATGATCCTCGGCTTCGCGGCCGCGATCGTCCTCGTGGTCACGGCGTTCCGCGGTCGTGCCACACGGCGCAAGTACCAGCTCGAGAGCGAGCCGTTCGCCTGGTTCATCACGAAGCTCGCCTTCACGGTCGCGCTCGTCATCTACGTGGCGCTCCTGCTCGCGAGCTACAACGGCACCCCGATCGTGCTCGTCGTGCTCGGTGCCCTCGTGGTGATCTACTCGGTCGTCATGCGGAGCGCGGTGTTCGGCCGCCACATCTACGCGATCGGCGGGAACGCCCTCGCCGCCCAGCTCTCCGGTGTGAAGACGAAGCGGGTCACGTTCCTGCTCTTCGTCAACATGGGCGTCATCTCGGCGCTGGCCGGCGTGGTCTTCACCGGGCAGCTCAACCTCGCGGCTCCGGGTGCCGGCAACGGCTTCGAGCTCGACGCCATCGCCGCGGTGTTCATCGGCGGCGCGGCCGTCACCGGTGGCATCGGGACGGTGCCGGGAGCGATCGTCGGTGGTCTCATCATCGGCATCCTGAACAACGGCATGTCGATCCTCGGCATCGGGACCGAGTACCAGTCGCTCATCAAGGGCCTGGTGCTGCTCGCCGCCGTCGCGTTCGACGTGTTCAACAAGCGCCGGGCGGCGTCCGCGCGCAAGTAGCGCGGGCGCGCGGGTGTTCGTTTCGTGAGCAGAAATGGTCGGGTCCTGTCCGGGGACCCGACCATTTCTGCTCACGATCCGGAGAGCACGGCCCAGGCGGCGGCCTGGAGGCGCAGGGTCCCGTCCCCGACGTCGGCTCCGCCCGCCTCGACGCGCGTCGCACCCGCTGTGGGCAGGTCGACGGGATCGGGCGACAGGTTCAGGGCGGTCACCACCGCCCGCTCCGCGGTCGCGGTCCGCAGCACGATCGCGGTGTTCGTCAGGTGGACGACGTCGGTGTGGGCGCGGTGCAGCCAGGGCTCGCGGCGACGGAGGGCGATGAGCGCCTCGTACGCGTGCGTGAGTTCCACGGACTCGGGCGGAGCGGCCGGGAACTCCGGGCGGACGGCATCGTCCCCGCCGACGCGCTCCTCCTTCACCCCCGTCCAGCCGTACTCGTCACCGGCCCAGACGCTCGGGGTCCCGGCGACCGTGAAGAGGACGGCGGCGGCGTGCCCGGCGAACCGCTCCCCCACGGCGCTCGCGATGCGCGTCACGTCGTGGTTGCCGACGAACGTGCTCGGTGCCTGTGCGGCCAGCAGTTCGTCGTGCCGTTCGACGGCGTGGGCGAGCTCGAAGCAGTTCCGGTCGGCGATGCCGTGCCAGATGCCCTGCCAGAGCTCGTACTGCGTGGTGGAGTCGACCGTCGAGGCGCGGACGAACGCAGCCGTGTCGCCGTGGATGACCTCGCCCGTGAACCAGGCGTCCGGGAAGCGCTCCCGGACGCGCGGCAGCACCCGTGCCCAGAACGCCGTCGGTACCGCGTAGGCCGCGTCGAGTCGCCAGCCGTCGACGCCCCGTGCGAGCCAGTGCGTCATCACCTCGACGACGAGGTCCTCGGTGGCGCGGCTGCCGTGGTCGAGCGCGACGAGGATGTCGTGCCCCTCGAACAGTCCCACCGGCACGTCGTCGCCGGGCGACCAGCCTGCCCAGTCGATCGCGAACAGATCCGCCGTCGGCGCGTCCGGGCCCCGCTCCTCGACGGCGCGGAAGGCCGGGTGCTCCCGTCCGACGTGGTTGAACACCCCGTCGAGCAGGACCCGGATCCCCCGGTCGTGCGCGGCCGTGACGAGCCGGTCGAAGTCGTCGTCGTCACCGAGCCGCGGGTCGATCCGGAAGTGGTCGACCGTGTCGTAGCCGTGCGTCGAGCTCGTGAAGACCGGACCGAGCAGCAGCCCGTTCAGCCCGAGGTCCACGACGTGGTCGAGCCAGGGCTCGATGCGGCCGAGCCGGTGGTCGACGAGGCGTCCGTCCACGGGGGTGTCCGGCCGGACGTCGGCACCGACGAACCCGAGCGGGTAGACGTGCCACCACATGACGTGCTCGACCCAGGCGGGCTCGGCGGGACGCTCGGGTGCGGTGTCGGTGTTCACCGACCCGATGCTGCCAGCCGTGCCTGGGCTGGGCGCGAGACCGGACAGCGGGGACAGGATGGTCGCATGGGACGAGCGATCAGGACCGAGGCGGACGCCGCCGCGAACGAGGCGGAGCACGCCGATCGGACGTGTGCCTCGTGCGGCCGCCGGATGCCCGGTTCCGCCGCCCCGGATGCGAAGTACTGCTCGGCCGCGTGCCGGAAGCACGGCGTGGACGCGACGGACCGAGCACTCGAGCAACGGATCGACGAATTGCTCGCGGCACGCGCTCGAACGTCGAGCATCTGCCCGTCGGACGCCGCGCGGGCCCTCGACCCCGACGGCTGGCGTGACCTCATGGAGCCGGCACGGCGGGCCGCACGGCGCATGGTGGCGCGCGGTGAGGTCGAGATCACGCAGCACGGCAGCGTCGTCGACCCGTCCACCGCCAAGGGCCCGATCCGTATCCGCCGACCGCGCTGAGGGAACACCTGTCGCACAGCTGCGTTGCACGGAGGTGATGACCTCGATCGACACCGCCGCACAGTCCCCCGACCGTCTCCGAGCCCTCGTGGTGGGTGCCAGCGGCATCACCGGATCGGCCCTCGTGTCGCACCTGCTCGACCTCGGGTGGGAGGTGACCGCGCTCTCCCGCCGACCCCTCGCCCGCGACGGTGTCCGCACCGTGGCCGCGGACCTGCGCGACCCGGAGTCGCTGGGCACCGCCCTCGCCGACGAGCGCCCGACCCACGTCTTCTTCACCGCCTGGCAGCGGCAGGACACCGAGGCCGAGAACATCCGCGTGAACGGCGGCATGGTGCGCGACCTCCTCGCTGCCCTCGCCCACGCGCCGCTCGAGCACGTCGCCCTCGTCACCGGGCTGAAGCACTACCTCGGCCCGTTCGAGGCGTACGCCGCCGGCGAGATGCCCGACACCCCCTTCCACGAGGAAGAACCGCGCCTCGACACCCCGAACTTCTACTACGCCCAGGAGGACGAGCTCTTCGCCGCCGCCGACCGCCAGGGCTTCACCTGGTCGGTGCACCGCTCGCACACGGTGATCGGCCACGCGGTCGGCAACGCGATGAACATGGGGCTGACGATCGCGGTGCAGGCGACCCTGGCGAAGGAGCTCGGTCTGGACTTCGTGTTCCCGGGCAGCGAGGCGCAGTCGAACGGCCTCACCGACATGACGGACGCCGGCATCCTGGCCGAGCACATGGTCTGGGCGTCGACCACGCCCGAGGGTGCCGACGAGGCGTTCAACATCGTGAACGGCGACGTGTTCCGCTGGCGCTGGATGTGGCCCCGGCTCGCCGCCCACCTCGGTGTCGACCCAGCGCGGGTCGTGGGGTACGAGGATGCGCCGCGTCCGCTCGAGGAGCAGATGGCGCCGCACGAGGCTGCATGGGCCGACATCGCGGAGCGCCACGGCCTCGTCGAACCCGACATCACCCGACTCGCCTCGTGGTGGCACACCGACGCCGACCTCGGTCGCGCGATGGAGGTCGTCACCGACATGGGCAAGAGCCGCGACGCCGGGTTCACCGCCTTCCGTCGCACCGAGCGCGCCTTCGCCGAGCTCTTCGACCGCTACCGCGCCGACCGACTGATCCCCTGATCCGTACCCCGGTGGAAGCAATCGGGGGACACGAACCTGCGGCCCGGCCGCGAGCCGCGCTGCTGCCCCTGGTTGTCTTCGTGGCACAGGCCCCGAGGACCCTCGGCGGTCCCCGGAGGAAGGAAGACAGCATGTCGCTCGGAGACAAGGCGAAGGACGTCACCCAGAAGGTCGTCGGCAAGGTCGAGGAAGCAGTCGGCAAGCACACCGACGACGACGAGCTCAAGCACCAGGGCCAGAAGGACCAGGTCATGGGCGAGGGCCGTCTCGAGACCGAGAAGGCGAAGGACCACCTCGACGGTCACTGAGCCCGTCGCACCACGCAACGCCCGCGCCCGACGGCGCGGGCGTTCGTCGTCTCAGAAGGCGTAGCGGATGCGGCAGCTCGGCAGCTGCTCCGCGACGAGTTCCCGGAACCGCTCGACCAACTGCCCCTTCATCCCGGAGCGGTAGCGGACGTTGACCGCGCCGTTCTGCGACACCTTCTGCTCCTGCAGGTCCGGGCGCCACAGCAGGTCCTCGGCCCTCGGATGCCAGCCGAGGTTGACCTCGTGCAGGGGCTCGTTGTGGGTGAGGAAGATGACCTCGGCCGCGAGCTGCGCCTTCGCGGCCGGGGACAGGACGTCGTCCACCTGACGCAGGAGGTCGGCCCAGTCGGACTCCCACGTCGGGGTCAGGATGACGGGCGAGAAGTTGAGGTGGACCTCGTACCCGGCGTCGACGAAGTCGTTCACCGCGGCGATCCGCTCGGCGATCGGGCTGGTGCGGATGTCGGTGACCTTCGCGGTCTCGTGCGGCATGAGCGAGAACCGGATGCGCGTGCGCCCCATCGGGCCCCAGTCGAGCAGGTCGCGGTTGACGTACTTCGTCGCGAAGGAGGCCTTGGCGGTCGGTGACATCCGGAACAGGTCGCAGAGGTCCCGCACGTTGTCGCTGAGCATCGCGTCCACCGAGCAGTCGCTGTTCTCGCCGATGTCGTAGACCCACGCGTGCGGGTCGCACTGGTTCGGTTCGGTCTTGGACCCCTGCTTCGCGATGTTGCGGGCGACGTGCTTCGTGATCTGGTCGATGTTCGCGAAGACCGTCACCGGGTTGCTGTAGCCCTTTCGCCGCGGGACGTAGCAGTAGGCGCACGCCATGGCGCAGCCGTTCGCCGTCGACGGGGCGATGAAGTCCGCGGAGCGCCCGTTCGGCCGGGTCACGAGCGACTTCTTCACGCCGAGGACGAGCGCCTCGGTCTTGATGCGCACCCACCGCTGGACGTTCCGTTCGTCGCCGTGCACCTCGGGGATGTTCCAGTGCGACTCGACGGGGACGATCTCGGCGTCCGGCCACGGCCCGACGACCTCCTGCCCGCGCTGGAGCTCGAGGGCTGCCGGCTCGGCGTAGATCCGGCGGACGTCGAGCAGGGCGCGGGTGCGGGGTTCGGGCATCACCGCCGTTCTACCGCCCACCCCTGACACCGTGCACCGGATCCGCGCGGTGACCGTTCTGGTTCGCGATCCCCGGACTCCACGAACCAGAACGGTCATCCCTCCGGACGAACCCGGTGTCCGCTGCAAGACTCGGGTGCATGACCGCGACGCCCGACGACCACTTCTTCGTGGTCGACGGCCGGCGGTGGCGACGGACCGACCCGGCGCTCCCCGAGGACGTCGCCGCAGCACTCCGGTCGCACCTCGGTCGGGGCCGCAACGCCGTCAAGCAAGCCAGGCGCTCCGGCGACGAGGAGGCCCTCGCCGCAGCACGGCACCGCAACGGCCTGGCGAAGCACGGGCTCGGCGAACGCGGGCCCGAATGGTGGCCCCGCCCCGAAGCCGACCGGATCGCCGACGCCCGGCGAGCGCTCCACGACCTCGACGCCCTCGACACCGATTCGCCCGACGCCTCGAGCCGGCCGCTGCCGTGAAGACCATCCGGCCGCCACGACTCGACCGCATGCTCAACATCATCGTCTTCGGTCCCGTCGGCATCGGGACGGGTGTCGCGGTTGCTTCGGTCGCCTTCTCACCGGGCGCGTCAGCCCGGGTTTTCGTCTTCGTCTTGGGTGTCGTGTTCGCTGCGACCGCTACCTGGGTGTTGGTCCGGCTCCCGCGGCTCGGCGTCCAACTGTTCGGAGACACGCTGCGGTACCACGGCTTCCTCGTCAGCTGGTCGGCGCCGCGCGACGGCATCACCACGGTGCTCGACGATGCGTTCGTCGAGTGGCGTGATGACAGCGGCACGGAACACCGGCGGCAGATCTGGATGCTCACGCAGGCGTGGGAGGACGACGGCACGAAGTTCGCCCCACTGTGGCGGTGGCGACGTGCGGCGCTGCTCGAGGTGCGGGCGTGGGCCGGAGCTCGAGCAGTCTGACTCCCGGAACGGTCAGGGGCGGTAGTCGTCGGGCTTGTTCGGGGTCGGGGTCGGCGGCGCTCCCGCACCGACGATCCCGCCGGAACCGAACGAGGTGAGCACCCCCGCCAGGACGTGGAGCACGGAGACGACCACGCGCCACACCCATTGCAACACCCGCACCATCGCATCCCCCTCGGCTGCTCGGAGTCCAGCGAAGCTTAACCCCGTCAGCCCTCCGTGTGCCCGAGGTCCGGCTCGACCCGCAGGCACACCGACCGGGACGCCGCAGCGTGCAGTTCGAGGACGACGACGTCGTTCCTCCCGGCGCGGAGCACCGGTCCGGGGACGGCCAGGGTGCGCTGCGGCCCGCGGGACCAGTACCGGCCGAGGCAGAACCCGTTCACCCAGGCGACGCCCTTCCGGAACCCGTCGAGGGCGAGGTAGCGGTCCCCCGCCTCGGCGAGGTCGAACGACCCCGTGGCGAACACCGGTCCGGCCAGCACGTCGCCGTCGGTGGGCAGTGCGTCGGCGAGGATCGTCAGCGCGGCCTCAGGCATCGGGTCGAGGGCCAGGGGCGACGCCGTCCACTGGGCGAGCGGGACCCCGTCGACGGCGATCCCGCCGATCAGGCCCTTCGGCTCGCCGATTCGCGGGCCGTAGTCGACGCGGCCCTGGTCCTCGACGAGGAGCTCGAGCGTGCCGGTGACCGGGGGCAGGGCGATGGCGCGGTCGTGGTGCTCCCGTTCGACCACGCCGACGACGATCCCGTCCACGGAGACGACCGCGCGGTCGCGGACCTCCTCACCGACGGTGAGCACGCCGCCGGACGGCAGGTCCACCTCGGTCCGGTACAGCACGAACCCGCTCGCAGCACCGAGGGCGTCGAACGTCGGCGGGGTGTCGTGCGCGGACCACGACGTGAGGGATGGCAGCAGGGCACGCAGGGGTGTGACGCGGTCGAGGCGGACGGCGACGTCCGAGGCGGGGGCGAGCCGCGCCTCCTGGCCCGGAGCCGACCCGACGGGACCGACGGGTCCGACGGGACCGACGGACCCGAGCCGGCCCGACCCACCGGGCTGCATCGCAGCGGGCAGCGGCGGCACGGGCGCGTAGCGCTCGATGACCGAGCGGAACGCGTGGAACTTCTCCGTCGGACGCCCGGCCTCGTCGAGCGGTGCGTCGTAGTCGTACGACGTCGCGATCGGGCGGTACACGCCCTTGTCGTTCGCGCCGTTCGTGAAGCCGAAGTTCGTGCCGCCGTGGAACATGTAGATGTTCACCGAGCCGCCGGAGGCGAGCAGGTCGTCGAGGTCCGATGCCGACGCAGCGGCCGGCGTGGTGTGGTGGTGCTCGCCCCAGCTGTCGAACCAGCCGTCCCAGAACTCCGAGCACATGAGGGGGCCGGTCGGCTGGGCCTGTCGGAGTCGCGCGAGCCGTTCGACGGAACGCGAGCCGAACGAACCGGTCTTGTGCAGCGAGGGCAGCGAACCGTCCTCGAGCATCGTGCCCATCGGCTGGTCGACGCTCGTGAACGGCACTGTGAGACCGATCTCCCGGTGCATCTGCTCGAGCTTCGACAGGTAGACGGGGTCGGAGCCGTACGCGCCGTACTCGTTCTCGACCTGCACGAGCACGATCGGCCCGCCGTGGTCGATCTGCCTCGGGACCAGCACCGGCGCGAGATGCTCCAAGTACCCCTGCACGGCGGCGAGGAACCCCGGCTCGTCGCGGCGGACCCCGACGGTGCCGTCGGCGAAGAGCCAGTACGGCAGGCCGCCGTTCGTCCACTCCGCGCAGATGTAGGGGCCGGGACGGACGATGGCGTGCATGCCCTCGGCGGCGACGAGGTCCAGGAAGCGGCCGAGGTCGAGACCGTCCTCGAAACTGAACGAAGCAGGCGACGGCGCGTGCGCGTTCCAGGCGACGTACGTCTCGATGGTGTTGAGCCCCATCAGCTTCGCCTTGCGGATCCGGTCCGCCCACAGGTCGGGGTGGACACGGAAGTAGTGGATCGCGCCGGACAGGACCCGGTGCGGCTCGCCGTCGAGCAGGAAGTCGGTGTCGCCGATGGCGAAGCGCATGGGGGAACTCTTTCAGGAGACGGGGCCGTGCGGAAGGTTCCGCACGGCCCCGGGTCGAACTGGTGTGGTGACTACTTGGACGAGACCGTGAAGCCCTGGTCCTTGCCGTACTTCGCGAGGGCCTTCTGCCAGGCGGCGAGACCGCTCTCGAGCGAGGTGCCGTTCTCGTACGACTGGCCGACGGTGTCCGCGTACACGCTGTTCGCGTACACCTGGTAGGGCAGGTAGGTGAAGTCGTTGTCGGACGACTTCGACGCGTCGACGAGCACCTTGTTGATCTGCTGGCCGCCGAAGTACTCCGGCTTCTCGTCGAGGAACGCCGAGGACTCGAGGTCGGCGGTGGTCGACGGGAACCCACCGGACTTCATGAAGATCCCGGTCGACTCCTTCGAGGAGTTCAGCCACTTGAGGAAGCCCGCCGCGAGCGCCGGGTTCTTCGACTGCTTCATGACCGCCTCGGCGCTGCCGCCGTTGTTCGCGGTCTGCGCGGTGCCGCCGTCGTAGGTCGGCATCGGCGCGACGCGCCAGTCACCGCTGGCGTCGGCGACGCTCGCCTCGAGGTTGCCGGGCATCCAGGCGCCGGTGATGAGCGTGGCGATCTGGCCGTTGCCGAGCTGCTTGTACCAGTCGTCGCTCCAGCCGACGGTCTTCGACAGCAGACCCTGCTCGACGAGCTGGTCCCAGGTCTTGGTCCACTTCTTCGTGCCGGCGTCCTCGAGGTTGATCGTGACCTTGTCGCCGTTCGTGGTGAAGGGCGTGCCGCCGGCCTGGGCGATCATGCTCGTGGTGAACCCCGCGTCGCCGGAGTCCGCTGCGATGTAGGCGTCCGGGTCGGCCTCGTGCAGCTTCTTGGCCGCTGCGACGTACTCGTCCCACGTCGTCGGCACGGCGATGCCGTACTTGTCGAAGACCTTCTTGTTGTAGAACAGCGCCATGGGGCCGGAGTCCTGGGGCAGACCGTAGATCTTGCCGTCCATGTCGACCGAGTTCCACGTGCTCGTCGCGAACTTGTCCTTGAGGTCGCCGAACCCGTACGAGGACAGGTCGAGCAGCGAGTCGGAGAGCGCGAACTGCGGGAGCGCATAGTACTCGACCTGGGCGACGTCGGGGGCGCCCGAGCCGGCCTTGATCGTGTTCTGGAGCTTCGTGTACTGGTCGGCGCCGGTGCCGGCGTTGACGAGCTTGACCTTCACCTTGGGGTAGGCCTTCTCGAACGCGGCGACCTGGTCCTTCGCGGACGGGGTCCACGACCAGTAGGTCAGCGTGCCGCCGTCCTTGAGGGCCTTCGAGATGTTGTCGGACGAACCGCCGGACGAGGAGCCGCCGGAGGCGCAGGCGGCGAGGGCGACGGCTGCGGTGACGCCGATGGCGACGGCGCTGAGGCCGCGCCGGAGACGCTTGTTCATGGAGGTGCCTTTCACTTCTTCGTGGAGAGGGGGGGGTGGAGCTGCTGTGTGTCGGGCAGGAGGCGCGTGGCGGGGCCGCTGCGTGCCTCCCGTCCGACGAATCAGGCCTTGACGGACCCGGCCGCGAGGCCGGACTGCCAGAAGCGCTGGAGGAAGAGGAACGCGACCACGATCGGGATGATCGTGAGGAGCGATCCCGTGACGACGAGGTTGTAGATCGGCTCGGCACCGGACCCGGTGGCCTGCGCGTTCCACTGGTTGAGGCCGACCGTCAGCGGGTACCACTTCGGGTCGCTCAGCATGATGAGCGGCAGGAAGTAGTTGTTCCAGGTGGCCACGACCGCGAAGAGCAGGACCGTGACGACACCGGGTGCGAGCAGGCGGAGCGCGATGGTGAAGAAGATCCGGAACTCGCCGGCGCCGTCCATGCGGGCGGCCTCGAGGAGTTCGGCGGGAATCGCGTCCACCGCGTAGGTCCAGATCAGGTACATGCCGAAGGGGCTGATGAGCGACGGCAGGATGATCGCCCACGGGGTGTTCGTCAGGCCGAACTGCGAGAAGAGCAGGAAGGTCGGGACGGCGAGGGCGGTGCCGGGGACGGCGATCGCTCCGAGGACGACGGCGAAGACCGCGCGACGGCCGGGGAACTGGAACTTCGCCATGCCGTAGCCGGCGATCGTGGCGAGGAGGGTCGCGCCACCGGCGCCGACGACCACGTAGAGCAGCGTGTTGCCGAGCCACTGCACGAAGATGCCGTCGTTGTACGTCAGCGTGTCGACGATGTTCTGCCAGAGGTTGAACTTCCCGCCGAACCACAGGCCGAAGGTCGACAGGAGCGAGGCCTGCGTCTTCGTGCTGTTCACGAGCAGGTAGAACAGCGGCGCGAACGAGTAGACGACGAAGACGATCATCACGGCCGTGAGGAGGCCGGAACGCTTCGGCTTGCGTCCGTCGACGTGCTGCTCGGCCTTCCGCTCGGCACGCCTGGAGGCGCGGGTCGACCGGGCCTGCGGGTCGCGCAGCGTCGTGGTCGCCTCGGTGACGGTGGCCGGGCCGGACGCGCCGGTCGCCGGGTGCTGCAGGGTGCTCATCGGTTCTCCTCGCGGGTGCCGCGGACCTGGACGACGTAGGCGATCACCGCGGTGATCACGCCCATCACGATCGCGACGGTGGCGGAGTAGTTGAACTGCTGGCCGCTGAAGGACAGCGAGTAGGCGTACATGTTCGGCGTGAAGGCACTGCCGATGACGTTCGGGGCGAGCGTCTTGAGCAGGTTCGGCTCGTTGAAGAGCTGGAAGCTGCCGATGATCGAGAAGATCGTGGCGATGACCATCGGGCCGCGCAGGGCCGGGAGCTTGATCGAGAAGACCGTGCGCATCGGGCCGGCGCCGTCGAGCTCGGCCGCCTCGTACAGCTCGCCGGGCACGGTGCGGAGCGCGGCGTAGAAGATCAGCATGTTGTAGCCGAGGAACTCCCACGTGACCACGTTGCCGATCGACGTGAGGACCCAGTCCGGGCTGAACGGCTGCAGCAGGTCGATGCCGAGCGCGTGGTTCGCGGTACCGGTGAGGCCGAACTGGTTGCCGTAGATGAAGCCCCAGATCAGCGCGGCGACGACACCGGGGACCGCGTAGGGCAGGAACACCGCGATGCGGAAGAAGCTCGTTCCCCAGAGCCGGGCACTGTCGAGCGCGAGGGCGGCGACGAGCGCGAGGCCGAGCATGATCGGGACCTGCACGACGAGGAACACCGCGACCCGGCCGAGGCCCGACCAGAACTTCGCGTCCTGGAAGAGCTGCACGTAGTTGGCGAACCAGACGAACTGGTTGCCGCCGATGAGCTGGTCGCGGAAGAGGCTGAGCCAGAGCGCGTAGCCGATCGGGACGATGAGCATCGCGACGAGGACGACGACGAACGGGCCGACGAAGAGCCATCCCGTGTACCGGCCGCGCGGTCTGGCGCGGCGCCGCGGTGGCACGGCCGGGGCGGTGGCTCCGGCTGCGCGCGCTTCCAGCGTGCTCATGTGACTCCCTTGTCGTGCTGTGTTCGGGTCCGTCGATGTTGACGTCAACATCGAACGGCGCGACGATAGCATGGCAACGTCAACATGCGCTAGCGTCCGGTGCAGGCCGTCGCGCTCGACGTCCACTCGCACCGATGGGAGACCCCGTGACGACCGACATGTCCGCCACGCGCCGGTCCCCCTCGATGGCCGCCGTGGCCGAGGCCGCCGGGGTCTCGATGCAGACCGTGTCCCGCGTCGCCCGCGGCTTCGACAACGTCTCGCCGGACACCCGCGACCGGGTCCAGCGCGTCATGGACGACCTCGGCTACCGCCCGAACCGCGCTGCCCGGGCCCTCCGCTCCGGGCGCTTCCGGACGATCGGCGTGATCATGTTCACCCTCGCGTCGTACGGCAACATGCGCACGCTCGAGGCGATCGCCGACGCGGCCGGCGTCGCCGACTTCACGATCACGCTGCTGCCGATGGCCTCCCGAACCGAGGAAGGCGTCCGCTCGGCCTTCTCCCGCCTGCACGAACAGGCCGTCGACGGGGTCGTCATCATCATCGAGTCGCACATCATCGACACGGCCGAGGTCGTCCTGCCCGACGGCGTCCCGATGGTCGTCGTCGACTCGACCGGCACCACGCAGCACCCGGCGATCGACACCGACCAGGCCGACGGCGCCCGCCGGGCCACCCAGCACCTGCTCGACCTCGGGCACGACACCGTCTGGCACGTCGCCGGCCCCGAGTCGTCGTACTCGGCCGCCCGGCGTCTCGCCGCCTGGCAGGCCACGCTCGAGGCCGCCGGACGCACCGTCCCGCCGGTGTTCCGCGGCGGCTGGGGCGCCGAGTCCGGGTACCGCGCCGGGCTGGAGATCGCTCGTCGCCCCGAGATCACCGCCGTGTTCGCCGCGAACGACCAGACGGCCCTCGGGGTGCTCCGCGCCGCCCACGAACTCGGGCGTCCCGTGCCGGAGACCCTCAGCGTGGTGGGCTTCGACGACTCCCCCGAGTCCGACTCGTTCTGGCCGCCGCTGACCACCGTGCACCAGTCCTTCGACGAGGTCGGGCGCCGGGCGGTCCGGAACCTCCTCGCCCAGATCGACGGCCCGCCGGCCCGCGCCGAGGCCGACCTCGTGCCGGTCCGCCTGGTGGTCCGGGCGAGCACGGCGCCGCCGCCGGCCTGACCGACCCTGCGTCCACGGCGTCCGTCACACGGTCAGCGCGCGGGGCGTACCGTGCACACGGAGCCGGTCTGCTGTCCCGGCCCCGGGTGTGCGCCACTTTCGTGTGTCCGGAGGACGAGCCACCGCTGCGGTCCTCATCTCCCCACCTCGGCGCGTTCGGATCATGAAGAACATCGTGTACGGCCTGACCGCCGTCCTGACCTCCGACGAGGCCGCGGACGCCGTGCTGGACTACGCCGCAGCACTCGCGCACGCCGGACTCGCGGACACCGTCGCCGTCCCCACCGTCGACGCGTTCGGGAGCACCACGACGACGTCGTTCCTGCTCGCCCCGGCGCTCGGGCTCCTCGTCGAGGACGCCGCCGACGATCCGCTCGGCCCCGACACGGCTGCCTTCGTCGAGGAGATCTCGTGGCGGGCGCGCGCCGTGCGCTGCACGCCGCCCCCGCACGCCTGACGAGCGCACGCGCGCGGCGACACCTCACGCGCGCGGCACTCCGTGAACTGTCGCTGCGCGCGTGAGACGCGACCGCCCGCCGGACGGGAGGCGCGGTACCGGCCCGCACCGCGCCTCCCGTCCGCCGTCGCGAAAGCGACACGTCACAGCGAACCTCCGGCGCACATCTGTCGCCCTGGCGACACGGACGCGCGCCCTAGGCGGCACGCTGTCGCTTCCGCAGCACGGACCGCGCCGCACCGCCGCCGGACGGGAGGCGCGGTGCCAGTCCGCACCGCGCCTCCCGTCCGTCGTCGCGCACCTCACGCGCCCACCGACACCTCACGCGCCAGCCGCCCCGTGAAGTGTCGCCCAGCCCGTGAAGTCGCGACCGGCCCGCCCCGCCCCGCCCCGCGGCCGCGCCGCACGGCAGAAGGCGCCGGCACCGCGAAGCGGTCCGACGCCCTCTGTGCTCACTCGACGCCCGCCGCAGCGTGCGCCGAGGCGTCTCAGCCGATCGACACGGCGGTCCAGGAGACCGGCGGGAGCTCGATCGTGATGGTGTCACCCTCGCGGCGGACGGACTCGTTGGTGCGGAGCCCGACGCGCTCGGTGTTCGCCAGGTCGTTCACGGCGTGCAGGTCGTCGTCCCAGACGCCCTCGGCACGGACGTCACCGTCGACGGACAGGCCGGCGAGGTCGATCGTGACCGTGGTCGACTCGGACGGGTGCCGGTTCACGAGGAACACCGCGGCGCCGTCGTCCGAGACCGTGGCGGCCGAGTCGACGACCGGGACCTCGCCGTACTTGCCGCCGTCGACCGTGTCACCCGAGGCCTTGACCTGCAGCGACGTGCCGTTGGCGAGCTTCGACGTCAGCGAGAACGGGAAGAACGTCGTCTGGCGCCAGGCCGGGCCACCGGGCTCGGTCATGATCGGGCCGATGACGTTGACGAGCTGCGCGAGCGAGGCCGAGGCGACGCGGTCGGCGTGCCGCAGCAGCGAGATGAGCAGGCCACCGACGACGACGGCGTCGGCGACCGTGTAGACGTCCTCGAGCAGGCGCGGGGCGACCGGCCAGTCCTGCAGCTCGAAGGTCTTCTGCTGTTCGTTCCACTTCGAGATGGACCAGACGTTCCACTCGTCGAAGGAGATGTCGATCCGCTTGTCGGACTTCTTCTGCGCCTGCACGTGGTCGGCGGCGGTCGTGACCGTCTTGATGAAGTGGTCCATGTTCACGCCGGAGGCGAGGAAGGAGGCGAGGTCGTCGCCCTCCTCGTAGTAGGCGTGGGCGGAGATGTAGTCGACGTCGTCGTAGGTGTGCTCGAGGACGGTGCGCTCCCACTCACCGAACGTCGGCATCGACGCCCCGGAGGAACCGCAGGCCACGAGCTCGAGGTCGGGCTGGATCTGCCGCATTGCCTTGGCGGTCATGGCGGCGAGCTTGCCGTAGTCCTCGGCGTTCTTGTGACCGAGCTGCCACGGGCCGTCCATCTCGTTGCCGAGGCACCACATCTTGATGGCGAAGGGCTCCTGGCGACCGTTCGACTTGCGGTACTCGGACAGTGCGGTGCCGGCGTCGATGTTCGCGTACTCGAGGAGCTCGATGGCCTCCTGCGTGCCGCGCGTGCCGAGGTTGACGGCGAGCATGAGCTCCGAACCGACCTGGTCGAGCCAGTGCTGGAACTCGTGCAGGCCGACCTCGTTCGTCTCGGTCGAGTGCCAGGCGAGGTCGAGTCGGCGGGGGCGCTGCTCGACCGGGCCGACGCCGTCCTCCCACTTGTAGCCGGAGACGAAGTTGCCGCCGGGGTAGCGGATCGCGGACACGTTGAGTTCCTTGACGAGCTCGACGACGTCCTTGCGGAAGCCGTGCTCGTCGGCGGTCTCGTGCGACGGCTCGTGGATGCCGTCGTAGACGTGGCGTCCGAGGTGTTCGACGAACCCGCCGAACAGGCGACGTCGCACCGGCCCCACGGTGAACGCGGCGTCGAGGACGAGGTGTGTGCGGGGCATGGATCTCCTTCGATCGTGGGGCTGCCTGCGCTCGGCGAAAGTGAGCGCTCACGTTCCCGAAACGCTAGCGGCTTTCCGCGCGACACGAAAGGGGGCGGCCACGAACATCACGGATCGGTCGTCACCCGCGCCGAAAGGGTGGCGGCACGCCGGGACGCGCGCTAATGTGAGCGCTCACGGAGCACCGACCCTGCTCCGACTCGGCCCGTCCCGATGGAGTGATGCCATGCCGAACCGAATCCCCGTACCCACCCCGCACCCACGAGGCGGCGCCTTCACACGGCGGAGCCTCCTCGCCGCGGGTGCAGCCGCCGCGACGGTCCTGCCGCTCGCCGCCTGCTCCAGCCCCCTCGCCGCCGGCATCGCCGGTGCACCGCTCAACCCGGAGACGCTCGTCTTCTGGAACCTGTTCGGTGGCGGTGACGGTCTCCGCATGCAGGAGATGGAGGCCGGCTACGCCAAGCAGCACGGCGGCTCGTCCTCGCTGCAGGCGACCACGTTCGCGTGGGGCAACCCGTACTACTCCAAGGTCACACTGGCCACCGTCGGGAACAAGCCGCCGGACGTCGCGATCGCCCACCTCACCCGCGCCAAGCCGCTCTGGGACGGCGACCTGCTCGACCCGATCACGAACGACGACCTGGCGAGCGTCGGCCTGAGTGCCAGCGACTTCAACCAGAAGGCGTGGACGGCGCAGAAGACCGACGGCAAGAACATCTGCATCCCGCTCGACACCCACCCGTTCGTGCTCTTCTACAACGTTGATGTGTGCCAGAAGGCCGGCCTCATCGACAGCGACGGCAACCTCAAGGACCTGACCGGGATCGACGCCTTCGAGAGCGCGCTCGCCGCGGTCGCGAAGGTCACCGGCGGCACGGCCCTCAACGTCGCGAACGTCAGCGAGATCGCGACCCCGTGGCGGTTCTTCTGGACGATGTACAACCAGATCGACGGTGCGACGCCGTTCATCAGCGACGGTGGCGCGAAGCTCACCGTCAACGAGGACGCGTACACGAAGGTCACCGACATGACCCAGAAGTGGGTGAAGAACGGCTGGCTCAACAAGGGCCTCGACTACGCCACCGCGCAGACGCTGATGTTCACCGGCAAGGCGGGCTTCTTCATGCAGGGCGAGTGGGAGATCAGCACGGCGCAGTCCATCAAGGGCCTGAAGTTCGGCATGGCGCCGATCCCGCAGCTCTTCGACAAGCCGGCGACGCAGGCCGACTCGCACACGTTCATCCTCCCGAGGAAGGACCGCACGCCCGAGCAGCGCAAGGCGCACATGCTCTTCATCAAGCAGATGCTCGAGCAGAGCCTCACGTGGGCGCAGGGCGGTCACGTCCCGGCCTACATGCCGACGTACGACAGCACCGCGTACAAGAAGCTCACGCCGCAGTCGAACTACGCCTCGGCCGCCGAGAGCGCCGTGTTCGACGACCCGGCCTGGTACGGCGGATCGGGGTCGACCTTCGAGAACACGGTCGGTGCCCAGCTCGCCCTCGTCCAGCAGGGCAGCAGCTCCCCCGCGCAGGCCATGTCCGCGATCAAGTCCCAGCTGTCCACCTACCTCAACACCCCGAGCCCGCTGTAAGCCCGCGCGAAAGGCACGACGACGTGACCACAGCACCTGTCCTCGACCGGCCCACCGACGCCACCACGGCGCCGCGTGCACGCCGGGCCGGCTCCTTCCGGACCAGCCTCACGCGCGGCCAGGGCCGCACGGGGTGGCTCTTCCTCGCCCCCTTCGGCCTGTTCTACCTGGCCTTCCTGCTCGGCCCCACGGTGTGGATGATCGTGTCGAGCTTCTTCAACACCTCTACGGTCCGCACCGGCCTCGGCAGCTTCGCCGGGTTCGCGAACTACGCCGAGATGCTCGGCCGTGACGACTTCTGGTCGTCGCTCTGGCACACCCTGCAGTTCACGCTCTACACGACACCGCCGCTCGTCATCCTGGCGTTCCTCTTCGCCGTGCTGACGAACCGGATGAACCGCGGGCAGTGGTTCTTCCGACTGGCGTTCTTCCTGCCGTTCATCCTGCCGTCGGCGACGATCTCGCTGATCTGGGTGTTCATCTTCACCCCCGCGACCGGTCTGTTCGCGTCGATCCAGTCGACGCTCGGGCTGACCCCCGGCGCAGGTGTCCTGGCGAGCCCGAACACCGCGATGATCGGTGTCGCGATCGCCACGGTCTGGTGGACCCTCGGCTTCAACTTCGTGCTCTACCTGGCCGGCCTGCAGGAGATCCCGCGCGAACTGTACGAGGCGGCGGCCGTCGACGGCGCGTCGAACTGGCAGCAGATCAAGTCGATCACGCTCCCGCTGCTCGGCCGCACCACGACGCTGGTCATCCTGCTGCAGATCATCGCCAGCCTGAAGATCTTCGACCAGGTGTACCTGATGACGAACGGCGGACCGGGCATCTCGACCCAGGTCTCGCTGCAGCTCATCACCGGCGTCGGCTTCACCGACAACCGACTCGGCGCAGCATCGGCCGCGTCGGTGCTCCTGTTCATCGTGATCGTCGCGATCGCGATCATCCGGCAGATCGTCGAGCGCGCTGCCGCCAAGCGAGAGATGGGTGCCTGACGTGACCACCACCGAGAGCATCACGACCGACCGCCCGAAGCTCCGCACCGGGGTCTCCGCCGCGGCACCGGCGAACGCCGCCAAGATCGGCGTCTCCGGCAAGGGCTTCAACCTCGTCGCCGGCATCGTCCTCGGCGTCTTCGCGGTGATCTGGCTCATCCCGAGCCTGTTCGCCCTGAAGACGTCCCTGTCCGACAACGGCGTCGCGGCCCTCGGCGCCAACTCGATCCTGTCGAACTGGAACCCGACGCTGCACTCCTACGCGGCACTGTTCCAGGCCGGCGACATCTGGAACTGGTACCTGGCGAGCGGCATCACGAGCCTCGTGACGACCGCGCTGACGGTGCTGTTCGCGTCGATGGCGGCGTTCGCGCTGTCCCGGCTCGCCTTCCGCGGGCGGAACGTCGCGTTCCTGCTGATCATCCTGGGCATCATGATCCCGACGCAGGTCCTGATCATCCCGATCTTCCAGGAGCTCAACTCGGTCGGCCTGCTGAACACCTACTGGTCGGTCATCTTCCCGCAGGTGCCCGCCGTGATCGCGGTGTTCATCTTCAAGCAGTTCTTCGACGGCATCCCCCGGGAGCTCGAGGAGGCGGCGCGCATCGACGGCGCCGGCATGTGGAAGATCTACTGGTCGGTGATCCTGCCGCTCTCACGTCCGGTCATCGCGGCGGTGGCGATCCTGACGTTCGTCGGGGTCTGGAACAACCTGCTGCTGCCGTTGTTCGTGCTGTCGAACCCGGACCTCATGACGATCCCGGTCGGGCTCGCCACGGTCCAGGGCAGCTTCGGTCAGCGCTACGCGGACATCCAGGCCGGGGCGATCCTGGCGGCGCTGCCGCTGATCATCCTGTACCTGATCTTCCAGCGGCAGATCGTCGAGGGCGTGACGGGTTCCGGCCTCAAGGGCTGACGCGACCACAGGACGGACGGGAGGGACGGTGCCAGCTGGCACCGTCCCTCCCGTCTCGCATGTGGGGACGCGCAAGCCGGATCGGGCATGCCGAACAGGAGCCGGGTCAGGCGGAGACGGACTCGCGGGCCTGGTGCTTCCAGAAGCCGGAGAACGTGATCCGGGACTTCGGCAGCCCGGCACGGTGCAGGTGTCGACGCCCCTCCGTCGCGAGCGTCGACTCGCCCACCACGAAGGCGTACCCGCGGTCGTCGACCGGGACGTGCCGCTGGAGCTCGGCGAGCGCCGCCCGACCCGGGACCGCGTGCGGGGCGACCTCGTCGCGGACGATCCACGTGACGGTGACACCCGTGGGTGCGTCGAGAGGACGGACGTCGCCTCTGGTCGGGACCTCCTGGATGATGCGGCCGACGGCGTCGCGCGGGAGCGAGGCGGCGATGCCGACGACCCCGGGAAGCCCGGTCTCCTCGGCGGCGACCAGCACCTCGCTCGTGTCGGGCGGGCAGTCGAAGATGCAGCCCTGGTCGAGCATCGCGAGCTCGTCACCGGGGCGGGCGTCGCAGGCCCAGATGGCTGCGCGGCCCTCTGGGGTGCCGTCCGCGTCGGTGTGCACGACGAAGTCGACGTCGAGTTCGGGTGTGCCGTCGGCGAGCCGGCGGAAGGCCGCGACGGTGTAGTTCGCGCAGTGCGGGCGGACGTCCTCGGGGATGGCGAGGTAGGTCGGCCACCACTTGGTGCCGTCGAGGTCGGGCATCCGGAAGGCGTCCTGGTCCGGGCGCTGCACGAACAGGCGGAACCAGTGGTCGAACCCGAGGTACCGGAACTCGTGCAGGTCGTCACCGGTGACCGTGACGCGGTGCATCGACGGGGTGACCCGTTCGGTGCGGACGACCCGCGCGCGGAAGAGCCGGGGGTTCTCGGGCAGGAGCCGCGGGATCTTCGCCATGAGGCAAGGCTAACCTAAGATGATCTCCGTGCCAGCCCCCATCCCCACCCTGGCTCCCGTCCGGGAGGCCCCCGCCACGCGTCCGACCGACGCGCTCGGCGTGCACCGAACCGCCGTCCGACGCCGGGCCCTGGTGATCGTCGCCCTCGTCGTGGTGCTCGCCCTGGTGGCGGTCGCGAGCCTGCTCCTCGGCAGCAACCGGATCGGCGCCGACCGTGTCCTCGACGGGCTCATGCGCACCGGCAGCACCACGGACGAGGCGATCGTCTGGGGCTCCCGCATCCCCCGGACCCTCATCGGTGCCGCGGTCGGAGCGGCGCTCGGGATCGCGGGCCTGCTCATGCAGGGGCACACCCGGAACCCCCTCGCCGACCCCGGCCTGTTCGGGGTCTCGTCCGGTGCCGGCCTCGCGGTCGTGATCGGCGTCTACGTGTTCGGCATCACGAGCACGGGCGCCACGGTGTGGTTCGCGCTCGTCGGGGCCCTCGTGGCGAGCGTGGTCGTGTTCTCGGTGACGATCGCGGGCAGCGGGACCGCAAGCCCGGTGCCCCTCGCCCTCGCCGGCGCCGCCGTCTCGGCGCTGCTCGGTGCCCTGACGTCGTTCGTGGTGCTCACCGACCAGGACTCGCTCGACGCGTACCGGCTGTGGGTCGTCGGGTCGCTCGCGGCACGGCAGCTCGACGTCCTCGGAGCGGTCTGGCCGTTCCTCGTCGTCGGACTCGTGCTCGCCGTGCTGAACGTGCGGGCGCTCGACGCACTCGGGCTCGGGACGGACCTGGCGAAGGGCCTCGGCGAGAACGTGCTCGTCGCGCGGCTCGTCGGACTCGGCGGCATCACGCTGCTCGCCGCCGGGGCGACCGCCGCCGCGGGCCCGATCGGGTTCGTCGGCCTCACGGTGCCCCACGTCGCCCGGGCACTCGTCGGCACGGGGCACCGCTGGACCCTGCCGGTGTCCGCGCTCGTGGGTGCGGCGCTCGTCGTGCTCGCGGACGTGGTCGGTCGCCTGATCGGCGGCTTCGCCGAGGTGGAGGTCGGCATCGTCCTGGCCGTCATCGGCGGCCCCGTGTTCGTCGCCGTCGCACGTCGCCGATCGCTGGTGTCGCTGTGAGCGCGGCGGAGCAGGCACGCACGGGCACGGAGGCGCAGGCGCGCACGGGAGCACACCCCCGCGCGCACGCCGCTGCCGGCCGTCGCGGCGTCGTGGTCGGTCCCGTCGGGCTCGCCTGGCGCCCCCGCGTCTTCTGGTACACGGTCGCAGCACTCGGTACCGTCGGCGTCCTGATCGTCCTCGGTGTCGCGATCGGCTCGACCTGGATCGCCCCGGCCACGGTCCTCCGCTCGCTGTTCGGGCTCGAGACGGGGCCGGACGCCTTCATCGTCTCCACCCTGCGCCTCCCCCGTGTCCTCACCGGCGCACTCGTCGGCCTGACCCTCGGCGTCGCCGGCGCCCTCACCCAGACCTTCACGCGGAACCCCCTCGGGACCCCCGACATCATCGGGGTGACGTCCGGCGCGAGCGTCGGAGCGGTGGCCGCGATCGTGCTCGGCGGCGGGTCGTACTCGGTCTCGGCGATCGTCCTCGGCGGGGGCATCCCGGTGGCCGCGACGATCGGTGCGCTCCTCGCGGCCGCGGCGGTGTACGGGTTCGGGTGGCGCGGCGGCATGCAGAGCTACCGGCTGATCCTCGTCGGCATCGGGGTGAGCGCCACGCTCGACGCCGTCACGAGCTACCTGCTCGTCCGCGCGAAGATCACGGCGGCAGCGGCGGCCTCGCAGTGGCTCGTCGGCAGCCTGTCGAGCACCTCGTGGTCGAGCGTCTGGCCGCTGCTCGTGGTCGCCGCGATCGCCGTCCCCCTGGCCCTGGCCACGAGCGCCGCCCTCGGCATCGGGCAGCTCGGCGACGAGGTCGCGACCGGGGTCGGCCTGGCCGTGCAGCGACACCGACTCGTCGTGATCGCGCTCGCGGTCGTCCTGACCGCCGCCGCCGTCGCCGCGGCCGGCCCGGTCGGCTTCGTCGCGTTCGTCGTCCCGCAGGTCGGGCTCCGGCTCGCCGGCACGAACCGCCCACCCCTGCTGCTCGCCGGAGCGCTCGGTGCCGCCCTCGTCCTCGCCGCGGACCTGCTCGCCCGGTCGGCGTTCCCGTGGCAGGTCCCGGTCGGCATCATCACGACCGTGATCGGCGCCCCCTACCTGATCTGGCTCCTCATCCGTCACCGCAAGGAGATGTCCCGATGACCCCCACCCCGGACACCACGACCGACGCCACCGTCCCCGTGCTCGAGGCCCGCGGGCTCGCGGTCGGCTACGACCGGCACCCCGTCCTCTCCGACCTCGACCTGCGGATCGAGCGGGGCACCGTCACGACGTTCCTCGGCGCGAACGGCTGCGGGAAGTCCACGCTCCTCAAGGCCTTCGGCCGGGTGCTCAAGCCCCAGGCCGGCGAGGTCCACCTCGACGGGACCCCGATCCGCCGGGAGTCGAACCGAGCGGTCGCGAAGAAGCTCGCGATCCTCCCGCAGTCCCCCGTGGCCCCGGCCGGCACGAGCGTCCTCGACCTGGTGATGCGCGGCCGGAACCCGCACCAGTCGTGGGCGAAGCCGTGGACCGCCGACGACGCCGACGTCGCCGAGCAGGCCATCGCGGCGACCGGTCTGACCGAGGTCGCCCACCGGGACGTCGCGAGCCTGTCGGGCGGGCAGCGGCAGCGCGCCTGGATCGCGCTCGTGGTCGCGCAGCAGGCCGAGACGCTCCTGCTGGACGAACCGACGACCTACCTCGACCTGGCGCACCAGCTCGAGGTCCTCCGGCTCGTCCGGCGCCTCAACCGCGAACAGGGATCGACCGTGGTCATGGTCCTGCACGACCTGACGCTGGCGGCCCGGTACTCGGACCGGCTCGTGGTCCTGCACGAGGGCGGTGTCGCAGCGGACGGCACCCCGGCGGACGTCCTCACGCCGGAGCTGCTGGAACGCGCGTTCGGGTTGCACGCCCGCGTCGTCGCAGACCCGGTGACCGGGGCCCCGATGATCGTCCCCGAGGCCGACGAGCACGATGTGGTCCGCCACGACGAACTGGCGGGCGCGCTCAACTTAGGTTAGCCTCTCCTAACGTGAAGACCTTCCGCCGCGGCTCCTTCCGCGCCGCCCTCGTGACCTCCGTGGCCGTCTCGGCCCTCCTCCTCGCCGGCTGCACCAGCACGAACAGCTCCGACGACAGCGCCGGCAGCGGCAGCAGCGCCGCAGCCGACGGCGCCTGGTCGTACAAGGACGCCACCGGCACGACCGTCAAGGTCGACCACACCCCGAAGCGCATCGTCGTGCTCAACGACATCGCGATCTCGTTCATCGAGTACGGGCTCAAGCCTGTCGGCACCTTCGGGCAGCTCACCATGGCGAAGGACGCCCGCTTCGACGACCTCGACACCGACGGCATCACGCAGCTCGGCGAGGCCTACGGCGACATCGACCTCGAGCAGCTCGCCGCGCTGAAGCCCGACCTCGTCGTCACCTCGGTCTACCCGACGGACGAGAAGGGCACGCTCGACACCACCCAGCCGGGCTACGGCTTCAAGGACAAGGAACAGCAGAAGCAGGTCCAGGCGATCGCTCCGGTCGCCCAGGTCAAGTGGGGCGGCAAGGGCGAGGACGTCATCAAGACGATCGCCGACCTCGCCGAGTCGCTCGGTGCGAAGGAGTCCACGGTCGACGCGGCCGAGGACCGCTTCGAGACCGCAGCGGACGACCTCGAGAAGGCCGCGAAGGAGTCCGACCTCTCGGTCGTCTCGATGTACGCCGACGGCGACGGCGCCTACGTCACCCGCCCGAGCGACGAGCCGACCCTGCAGATGTACACGTCCTTCGGCGTCGACTTCGTGAACCCGAAGCCCAAGGGCTTCTACTGGGGCATCTACTCGTGGGAGAACGCCGGGCAGATCTCCGGTGACGTGATCCTGCTGTCGCAGCAGGGCTACCAGGTCGCCGACCTCGAGAAGCAGCCGACGTTCGCCGACAACGCGGCGCTCGAGGCCGGCCAGGTGCACAGCTGGACCTTCCCGGCGCTCGACTACGCGTCGCAGGCCGGCTACATGCAGCAGCTCGCGGGCTGGCTCGAGGACAGCAAGAAGCTGTCGTAGTCGCCACCGGACGACGGACAGGAGGCGCGGTGCCGGCTGGCACCGCGCCTCCCGTCGTTCGTCCGCTGCAGCTCACCCCACGGGCACCGCCGCGTTGACCGCCGTCTGCGCCTGCCGCCACACGGCGGCACGGGTGCTCGCGTACGTCCCCTCGACGTTGTCGAAGTGCCGCAGGTTCGCCTTTCCACCGTCGGTGTTCCCCTGCCAGTAGGCCGTCACCGCGCGGGTCGTCCCGCCGATGAGCCAGATCTGGTCGGCGTCGTCGGTCGTGCCGGTCTTGCCGAACACCGTCGCACCGTCCGGGGTCTGCCCGCCGTTCGCGGTACCGCCGCGGAACGCGCCCTGCATGACCTCGAACGCGGTGGTCGCGACGGCGGTGGGGACGGCCTGCCGGCACGAGCGCTGCTGGCCCCCGAGCTGCTCGCCGTCCCGCGAGGTCACCTGGTCGATGACGACCGGCGCGCAGTACACGCCGCCGTTCGCGACGCCGGCGTACGCGGCCGCCATGGTGAGCGGCGCGATGCTCGTCGTGCCGAGCACGGCTGCGGGGTTCGCCGGCAGGGCTCCCCCGGTCGCCGGGTGCACGCCGAGCGCCGCCGCGGTGTCGCGGATGTCGCACAGGTCGAGCTGCTCGGCCATCGACGCGTAGGCGGCGTTCACCGACTGCGCCGTCGCCGCGCGGACCGTGAAGCGGCCGGTCTGTCCCGGCGAGTCGTTCTTCGGGTTCCAGTACGAGTCGATCGTCTGCCCGCACTGCGTCCACGAGCTCCGACCGTGCCGGGTGCCGTCGACGACCGCGTCGGGGCTCTTGCCGGCGGCGAGCCACTGCAGGAGCGTGAACATCTTGTAGGTCGAGCCGACCTGGAACCCGGTCGAGTCGCCGTTCGCCTCGTCGGTCGCGTAGTTCAGCGAGGTCGCGCTCGCGGGGGCGTTCGACGAGCGGTCGTAGTCCTTGTTCTGCGCCATCGTCAGGACCCGACCGGTCCCGGCCTCGACCGTGTCCAGCGTGGCGCCGAGTGCGAACCGGGACTCGGTGGCCGGGTCGTAGCGGTCGAGCAGCGCCTTCTGCTGCCCGTTCAGGTCGAGGTCGAGGGTCGTCTGCACGCGGTAGCCGCCCTTCCGCCAGGCGTCGTCGCGGCGGTCCTGCGTCGGGCCGAGCTGCGGCAGTTCCCGCGCGGCCTCGACCGCGTACTGGCAGAAGAACTCGGCGCCGCGGGCGACGGCCTCGCACCCCTGCTGCGGGGGCGTCAGGCGGACGTACTCGGCCGGCTTCGACGCCAGTGCCTCGGTGAGCTCGGCACGGCTCAGGTGCCCCTGGTCGCGCATCGACCGGAGGATGACGTCGCGGCGGGCGACGTTGTCGGCGTAGTGGCTCGGGCGCGACAGGTCCCGCCGCTCCGGCCACTGCACGATCGCGATGAGCGACGCGGCCTCGGCCGGGGACAGGTCGGTGGCGTCCTTGCCGTAGTAGCGCTGCGCGGCGGCCTGCACCCCGTACGTCTGGTCGCCGAAGTACGCGATGTTGAGGTACGCCGACAGGATCTCCTGCTTCGAGTACTCCTTCGCGAGGCCGATCGCCAGCTTCATCTCGGCGAGCTTGCGCTGCGCGGAACGCTTCGTCGCCTCCTTGTACGCGGCGTCCCGCTCCTCGGCCGTAGGGAGCTCGCTCGCCTGCTGGATCTTGATGTTCCGCACCAGCTGCATCGTGATGGTCGACCCGCCGGAGCCACCCTTGCCGCCCGCGGCGACCACGCTCACGAGGGACCGGACCATGCTCGTCGCGTCGACGCCGCCGGTCTCGTAGAAGCGCTTGTCCTCGCCGTCGACGGCCGCGTGCTCGAGGGTGTCGCTGATCTGGTCGAGGCTGAGCTCCTGCCGGTTCTGCGCCCAGACGTTCGCCAGGTGCACCGGCTTCCCGCCGCGGTACGCCCAGACCTCGTTGCGCTGCGGCAGTTCGCCGATCTCGATGTACTCGGGCATCGAGTCGAAGACCCCGATCGCCGAGGTCGTCCCCACCCCGGCCACCGCCAGCACCGGCGTCACGCCGACCCCGACCAGCAACCCGGCGAGCACACTCCCGCCGACGAAGCCGAGCGCGGCTCCTCCTGCACGTCTGAACGTCATCCCCTGGGCCTCCCCCTCGTGTGGATCACCGCTGCTGCGGTTCCCGGAGCGTCCCAGCCGAGGTCGGACGACAGCCGGGACTTCCCCGGGGAAGTCCGTCACGGCGGCTGGGAAGGTCCCGAGGCGGTACGGATCGTTACAGGAGGCCGTGCTCGTAGGCGAAGATGACCGCGTGCACGCGGTCCCGCAGGCCGAGCTTCGCGAGGACCCGGCCGACGTGCGTCTTCACCGTCGACTCGCTCGTGTGCAGCGACGACGCGATCTCCTGGTTCGACAGTCCCCGCGCCATCGCGAGCAGCACGTCCCGTTCCCGGGGTGTGAGCGCGGCCGCGGGGTCCGGGCCGCCGTCCCCCGGATCCGGCAGCCGGGTGCCGAACAGGTCGAGCATCCGCTGCGTGACGCGGGGTGAGACGACCGCCTCACCCGAGGCCACGGCACGGATCGCGTCGAGCAACTGCGCGGAGCTGATGTCCTTGAGGAGGAACCCGCTCGCCCCCGCTCGCAACCCGCCGAACGCGTACTCGTCGAGGTCGAACGTCGTGAGCACGAGCACGCGGGTGTCGGGGAGCTGCTCGACGATCGCGGCGGTCGCGGTGACCCCGTCGACGCGGGGCATGCGGACGTCCATGAGCACGACGTCCGGGTGGTGGGCGCGTGCCAGCTGGACGCCGGCGGCACCGTCCTCGGCCTCCCCGACCACCTCGATGTCGGGCTGGGCGTCGAGCAGGAGCCGGAACCCCGTGCGGATGAGCTGCTGGTCGTCGACGATCGCGACGCGGATCACTCAGGCCTCCTTCCGGACCGGGATCGTCGCCCGGACCTCCCAGCCGTCCGCGGGGCGCGGACCGGCGTGGACGCTGCCACCGAGGGCGTGCACGCGCTCGCGGATGCCCACGAGCCCACGCCCGGCACCGATCTGCGGTGCTGGGGCGGTGCGTCGAGCGTCGTCCGTCACGGTGACGACGACCTCGTCGGACGAGGTGGTCACGGTGGCGGTCACCGCGCGGGCACGGGGGGCGTACCGCACGACGTTCGTGAGGGCCTCCTGGACGATGCGGTAGACCGCCAGCTGCAGGGCGTCGTCGTCCGGCGGACCACCGGCGACCTCGAGCGTGACGGGGGTGCCGAGCGCGCGGAAGCCGTCGACGAGTTGCGGGAGGTCACGGACGGCCGGCTGCGGGGCGAGGGAGTCCGCAGCGTCGGCGCCGCCGCTGCCGGCACCCGGCTCGGACAGCACACCGAGCATGCGCCGCATGTCGGTCATCGCGCTCCGGCCGACGTCCGCGACGCCGCGCATCGCCGTCGCGGACGGGTCGTCGTCCGGCAGCCCCGCCGCGGCGCCCTCGGCCAGTCGGACCATGATCGTGACCGAGTGCGACACGATGTCGTGCATCTCGCGGGCGATCCGTGCGCGTTCGGCTGCCGCAGCGAGCCGGGCCTGCTGATCGCGCTCGCGGGCGAGCTGGCGTGCCCGGTCGATGAGCGCCTCGGTGTAGCGGCGGCGGTCCCCGGTCGTCGTGCCGATCAGCACCGCGATGACCAGGAAGGCCGGCAGCGCGGGTGCGAAGACCTCGCCGAGTCCACCCGATCCCGGGGCCACGACCCACACCCGGACCCCGGTGGCCGCCGCACCGAGCACGGACGCGACGGCGATGCTCCACCACCCCGCTGCCCGCGACCACCACACGCACGCGGCGAAGGCGGCGAACAGCATCGGCGAGTACCCCGCCTCGGTCCACGCCATCGCGACGACGGACACGAGCCCGGCCACGACCGTGACCTGCGGCCGGGTCCGACGGAACGGGATGCCCGCGACCGCGATGCCGACGAGGACCAGCACCACGACCGTGTTCGTGACCGAGGAGTCCGCGCGCCAGACACCGCCGATCGCGAAGGCGACCTCGGGGCCGCCCCAGAACAGGATGAGCAGGACGTCCGCCGCACGCGGGTGTCCGGCCCACCAGCGCCGGATCCGCCCGGGTGCGACGGGCAGCGTGAGGTCCCCGGCGCCGTCGTGCACGGCGCCGGGGACGGGTTCGGTCATCGTCACGCGTCCCGCTTCTGCGCCAGGACGAGTGCCGTCACCGACGCCGCGACCACCCAGGCCGCCAGCACCGCGAATCCGCTCCACCCTCCCAAGGCTAGGACGCCGTCGTGCCAGCCCGAGGTGTCCTCGGTGCCGAACTGCATGAGCGGCTGCCCGGCGTTCTGCGGGAGCAGGTTGTTCAGCGTGCCGAGCCACGTCGCGTTCGTGAATCCCTGCACGAGCTGGACCACCACCGGGGCCACCAGCATGAGCCCGAGCACGGTGGCGATCGCCCCCGCGGTGGAACGCAGCACGATGCCCACGGCGAAGGCGAGCAGCGCGATGAGGGTCAGGTACACCGACGCACCGAGCAGCGGCATCGCGACGCTGGCGTCGAGCGAGGCCTCGACCCCGTTCGCGTCGGCGATCGGCAGCGTCGTGAACGCCGTCGCCCACACGCTGACGGCGCTCGTGACGAACACGGTCGCGGCGAGCACGATGCCCTTCGCGGCGAGCGCCTCCCACCGCCGGGGCACCGCCGAGAACGTCGACCGGATCATGCCGGTGCCGTACTCGCCGGTCACGACGAGGGCGCCGATGACGGCCACGACCAGGACGGCGATCGTCGCACCGCTGGTGCTGTACTGCACGAGCGCGTTCCGGGCGGCGTCCCCGGTGACGGTCCGGCCCCCGTCGTCCGCCAGCGAGGCGAGCAGGACGCCGATGCCGATCGGCACGAGGACGAGGACGAGCAGGCTCCAGATCGTGGAGCGGAGGGACCGCAGCTTGATCCACTCGGAGTGCAGCACGCCCGAGAACCGGATGCGTGCGGCGTCGTGCTGGTGCAGCGTGCGGGGCCGGTCCGTCGTCATTGTGGCGCTCATCGTGCGACCTCCGACCGGTACTCGACCTCGTCGTGCGTGAGTTCGAGGTACGCCTGCTCGAGGCTCGCCTCGGTGGAGGCCAGCCGGTGCAGGACGATCCCGGACGCAGCGGCCGCCTCGCCGATCTGTTCCGCGCCGAGTCCGCGCACGTGCAGTGCGCCGTCGTCCTCGTACGTCACCGTGACGTCCGGACCGGCGATGGCGGTCATGAGCCGGTCGGGCTCCGGCGTCCGGACGGAGACGGAGCGCTCGGTCGAGGACGCGACGAGGTCGGCGAGGTCCGTGTCGGCGAGGACCCGGCCACGGCCCATCACGACGATGCGGTCCGCGGTCAGCGCCATCTCGCTCATCAGGTGGCTCGAGATGAAGACCGCACGGCCCTCCGCGGCGAGGCTCCGGGCGAGCTGCCGTACCCACACGACGCCCTCGGGGTCGAGGCCGTTGACCGGCTCGTCGAGGATGAGCGTCTGCGGGTCGCCGAGGAGCGCCGCGGCGATGCCGAGCCGCTGCCCCATGCCGAGGGAGAACCCACCGACGCGCTGCTTCGCGACCCGCTCGAGACCGGTCATGCCGATGACCTCCTCGACCCGGGCCTTCGGGATCCGGTGCGTCGCGGCGAGGGCGCGCAGGTGGTCGTACGCGCTGCGGCCCTTGTGCACGGCCTTCGCCTCGAGCAGCGCCCCGACGCGGCGGAGCGGGTCGCGGAGCTCGCGGTACGGGCGCCCGTCGACCACGGCGCTGCCCGAGGTCGGGCTGTCGAGGCCCATCACGGCCCGCATGGTCGTGGACTTGCCGGCGCCGTTCGGGCCGAGGAAGCCGGTGACCACCCCGGGGCGGACGGTGAACGACACGTCGTCGACGGCGACCTTCTCGCCGTAGCGCTTCGTCAGGTTCTGGATCTCGATCATGCGGCAACCGTACGGAGACCGCACCCGCCCGCACATCGGCACCGGAACCGATCTCCGGGCGCGCTGCGTGGTACCCCGGTACCACGCGGAGGGGCTCCGGATACGCTCGACGGATGGCGGACCACGGGTGGCGCGAGGACGTCCTCGGGGCGCCGTTCGAGCGCCTCGAGCTCCCGCTCGGCGAGGACCACGAGGGACCGGTGGTGGCGACGCTCGTCCGACGACGCCGATCCGCCGCGGACCTCCTGCTGCACGCACGCGGTCCGCTGCACGGCGTCGACGTGCTGTACGTGCACGGCTGGTCGGACTACTTCTTCCAGGTCGAGCTCGCGGAACGCGTCGAGCGGCTCGGCGCACGGTTCCACGCCCTCGACCTGCGCAAGTACGGGCGGAGCCTGCGACCGCGGCAGACCCCGGGGAACGTCGACGACCTCGCCACCTACGACGAGGACATCGCCGCCGCGCTCGACGCCATCGCCGCGGAGCACCACGGCGAGACCGGTCGTCGGCTCGTGCCGATGGGCCACTCGACCGGCGGGCTGACCCTGTCGCTGTGGGCGGCCCGGCACGCCGACCGGGTCGACGGTCTCATCCTGAACAGCCCGTGGCTCGAGTTCCAGGCGAGCGCGGTCGGCCGTGCGATCGTGGCGCCGGTCATCAAGCTCGGCGCCCGTCGGAACCCGCTCGCGCCGATGCCCGCCGTCGACCCCGGCTTCTACACCCGCACGGTGTCCGCCGCGGGCGAGGGCTCGTGGACGTACGACCAGCAGTGGCGACCCGACCGGGGCTTCCCCCTGCACCCGAACTGGCTCGCTGCGGTGTTCGACGGCCAGGCCACGGTCGAGGCCGGACTCGACCTCGAGGTGCCCGTGCTCGTCCTCCTCAGCGACAAGAGCATGCTGCAACCCCGGTGGGACGACGGGATGGCGCGGGCGGACGTCGCGCTCAACGTGGACGTCGTCGCGCACCGCGCCCTGTCCCTGGGCAGCGAGGTCACGGTCCGACGCCTGCACGGCGCCGTGCACGACGTCGTGCTCTCCGCCCCCGAGGTCCGCGAGCGCGCCTACGACGCGATCGGCCGCTGGGCCGCCGCGCTCCCCCGCTGAACACGACGCCGCTACCCTGATCGCCATGTCCTCCGTCTCGCTCGTCCGGCTCGACCCGACCGGCGCCGACCGCACCGACCTGATCGCGTTCCTCACCGGCGAGGAGTTCCCGTTCCACGTCCGGCGCACCATCCCCCGCGCCGACGCCGAGGCCGCCGTCGACGCCGGTACGTACCGCGACGACGAGCACGACACCTCCTGGTTGGAGCACGACGAGCTCGGCCGCGTCGGGATCGTCCGGCTCGAGGACCTGGCCGACCCCGTCCCGCTCTTCGACCTCCGGATCGCCGGTCGGTTCCGCGGGCAGGGCCTCGGTGTCCCGGCACTCCGCGCGACGACCGACCACGTGTTCCGCACCTTGCCCGAGGTCACGCGCTTCGAGGGGCAGACGCGCGAGGACAACGTCGCGATGCGGCGCGTGTTCGTCCGCGCCGGCTGGGTGAAGGAGGCGCACTACCGCGAGGGCTGGCCCGTCGAGGGCGGACGCCCCGTCGCCTCGGTCGGCTACGGCGTGCTCCGCCGCGATTGGGAGACGGGCACGACCACGCCGGTGCCGTGGGACGACGACGAGCGCTGACCGTCGCGGTTCGCGATCCCCGGGATCGACGAACCCGAACGGTCACGCGGGACGGCTGAACAGGTTCACCAGCGTGCCGTCCGGGTCCCGGAGGATCGCGGACCGGTTGCCCCACGGCATCGTCGTCGGCGGCAGCACCACGTCGGCGGGACCGTCCTGCAGGCGGTCGAACGTCGCGTCGACGTCCGCCACGAGGAACTCGACGATCGCGCTGCCCGCCGCCCCCGCCCGGGGCGCGTCGACGCCGAGCACCGCGACCGTCGCCGGCGTCCCGAGCGCGAGCACGAGGCCGCCGGTCACGATCTCCGCGAAGACCGGTGCCGGACGTCGGGCGGTGGTGCCGGTGACGCGCTCGTAGAACGCCACCATCCCGTCCAGGTCGTCGGTGATGATGCGGATCGATGCGAACTCCACGGTGTGCCTTCCCGGGTGACCACCGTGGCCACCCGGGGTCGAGCATCCTCGCCGTCCGCGACACCGTCCTGTCGGGGTTTCCGCGGATCGGACCGTCAGTCCCCGAGGACGGGTCGGAGCACCCCGTGCGGGATGTCGAGCTCCTCGGTCCGGACGACCCGCGGCGGCGCGACCTCGTCGGTCTCCTCGACGGCCAGCACCCGGTCGCCGCGGAACGCCCGGACCCCGTCGCGCAGTCGGCACCAGGCGACGAGGTACCAGTCCTCCCCCTTGCCGACGTACCCGAGCGGCTCGACCGTGCGGTCGGTCTCGGTGCCGGTCGCGTCCCGGTACCGCATCCGCACCACGCGTCCGCCCGTGAGCGCCCCCGCGAGTGCGACGGGTGCCGGGGCCCGGTCCCCCGCCTCGAGCAGGAGCACTCGTGCCGCGAGTCGTGCCGTCCGACGGGCGTCGTCCTCGGCGAGCACCGCGGTGACCTTGCGCGCCGCACTCCTGGCGGCGTCGCGGAAGGGGCTCGCACCGAGGGTCCCGAGGCCGATCGCCACGGCGAGCGCCTCGTCCACCGTGAGCCCGAGGGGCGGGAGCGTCGCGCGGGCGTCGATGGTGTACCCGCCGGTGCGTCCGGGCTCGGACCAGATCGGGAGGCCGGCCTCCTGCAGCGCGTGCAGGTCCCGTTCGACGGTGCGGACGCTCACCCCGAAGTGCTCGGCCAGGCGACGAGCGCTCCGCCGGCCGGGTGCCGCCGCGCGCAGCTCCTCGACGAGCGCGTACAGGCGGTCGGTCCGGTTCACGACGCGACCCTAGCGCCCTGGACGCACCACAGGACGGGCCAGGAGGCGCGGTGCGGACTGGCACCGCGCCTCCTGGACCGTATCCGGTCGCGTCTCAGGAACGCGACAGGCGCGTCACCGTCGCGTGGGCACCGTCCGCGATCAGCCCGTCGAGGGCGTCGCGGTAGGCCGTGACGAACCGGTCGTCGTCCACCAGGTCACCGAAGACCTGGCGGTTCCGGATGAAGGCGAGCCGGTCGTCCCGCTGCGTGAGCGCGATGCGGTGCAACGGCTCGGCCAGCCGGTCGACGATCTGGATCGGCTCGCCGGACTCGTCGGTGCCCTCGTCGTAGCGTGCCCACGAGGCCACGATGCCCGCGGACAGGGTGACGGGTCGGTCGGCGGCGAGGTTCTCGCGCACCACCGGCAGCAGCCACTTCGGGATGCGGTCGCTCGACTCGGCGCAGAGCCGGGCGAGGGTGTCGCGGACCTCGGGGTTCTGGAAGCGCTCGATGAGGGTGGACTTGTAGTCCTCGAGGTCGATGCCGGGCACCGGGTGCAGGGTCGGCGTGCCCTCCTCGTCCATGTACCGGCGCAGGAAGGTCGCGATCGCCGGGTCCTGCGTGGCCTCGTGCGCGTAGCGGTACCCGGACAGGTACCCGAAGTAGCACAGGCCCTGGTGGCTCGCGTTCAACAGCCGCAACTTCATGAGCTCGTACGGTTCGACGTCGTCGACGATCTGGACGTCGGCCTGCTCGTACGGTGGGCGCCCGGCGGGGTGGTCGTCCTCGAGCACCCACTGGAAGAACGGTTCGGCGACGACGGGCCAGGCGTCCTCGATGCCGAGCTCGTCACGGACCCAGGCGCGGTCCTCGTCGGCGGTGACCGGGGTGATCCGGTCGACCATCGAGTTCGGGAACGAGACGCGCTCGTCCATCCAGTCGGCGAACGCCGGGTCCTGCAGCCGGGCGTAGGCGGTGAACATCTCGCGGGCGACGTGCCCGTTCCCCTGGATGTTGTCGCAGGACATCACGGTGAAGGGCTCCAGCCCACGGTCCCGCCGGCGCCGCAGGGCCTCGACGACGAGTCCGAACACGGTGTGCGGCGGGCCGTCGCCGCGCAGGTCGGCCGCGACGCCCGGCTCGTCGGCGACGAACTCGCCGGTGACGTGGTCGAAGTTGTAGCCACCCTCGGTGATGGTCAGGCTGACGATCCGGGTGTCCGGGTGCGCCATCTTCTCGACGACGGCGTCGGGGTCGTCGACGGCGAGCAGGTAGTCGACGATGCTGCCGATCACGCGGGACTCGCGGGTGCCGTCGGGGTGCTTGAGGACGAGCGTGTACAGCCCGCCCTGCTCGGCCATCGCCGTGGCCATCCGACGGTCCTGCTCGAGCACGCCGACGCCGCAGATGCCGTACTCGCGTGCATCGCCCTGCTGGAGCAGCCGGTCGATCACCATCGCCTGGTGCGCCCGGTGGAAGCCGCCGACGCCGAAGTGCACGATGCCGGCGGTGATCCCGTCGCGGTCGTAGGTCGGGACGGCGACACCGCTCGCGGCGATCTCGTCGAGGTGCTGCGGGGACAGACGGACGGGCATCGGGTACTCCTTCGTACGGCGGACGTGCTCGCCCAGTCAACCACGTGCACATCTGTTCAGAACCACGGTTCCGGACGGGGTACGTACCTGAAGATGCTCTCCACGTCGTTGCACCGAGTGCATCGATGCACCTAGTGTCGTGGCCGTGACCCTGTCGATCGACCGCCGTGCTGCCCTCAAGGCGAAGCACCGTGCGGCGATCCTGCAGGCTGCCCGCGACCTCGTCGAGGAGCGCGGGGGCCGCGGGTTCAGCGTCGAGGACCTCGCCTCACGGGCCGACATCGCCCGCCGGACCGTGTTCAACCACTTCGGGTCCCTCGACGAGGTCCTGCTGGCCGTCTGCGAGCAGGAGCTCTCGGTCATCATCGACCGCTTCCTCGCCGACATGGCGAAGACCCCGGTCGGCGACGGTAGCCGGTCGTCGATGTTCGACGAGCTCGAGTCCGCCGCCCGCGGTGCCGACCTGGCGCCCGCGATCGCCGGGATGTACCGGATCCTCGGCGACCCCGGCAAGGACGACCCCAAGGCCGCGGTGCTCACCCAGACCGCCTTCGCACGGGTCACCGAACGCCTCCGCGACGAGGTCGCCCGACGCCACCCGGCCGCCGACGCCCTCGACGCCGCACTCCTCGTCGAGTCCCTGATGAGCGGGATCGTCGTGATCGCCGAGCACTGGCTCACGACGACCGGACCCCGCCTCGACCAGGACGCGCTCGACGACTGGGACGCCCTGCTCGCACGACTCGTGCACAGCGTCCGCAGCGGCTACATGGCCGACGACTGACACTTCCCTCCCAGGGGTCCACCGGCGCACCCCGCTCCACAGCAGCTGACAACGAAAGGATCGGGGCAACCGCATGGCCGGTCTCCTCTACCGTCTCGGACGGTTCTCCGCACGACGCCACTGGCTCGTGATCATCGCGTGGGTGGTGATCATGGGCATCGCGGGTGTCACGTACTCGCTCTTCGCCGGCACCATCTCGTCGTCGATCACGATCCCGAACACCAAGACGAGCCAGGTGCAGGACGAGCTCGCCGACAAGTTCCCGTCCGCGAACGGCGGCACCGGCACGATCGTCTTCGAGACGACGAACGGCAAGGCCTTCAGCGACGCCCAGAAGTCCGACGTCGCCGACTTCCTGCAGAAGGTCGAGAAGCTCGACGGCGTCAAGGGCGCCACGAGCGGGTTCGACACCCAGCAGCAGCTCGACGACCAGCGGCAGAAGATCGTCGACGGCCGCGAGCAGATCACCGACGGCCGTGCGCAGATCGAGAGCGGTCAGAAGGAGCTCGACGCGCAGAAGTCGCAGGTGGCATCCGGCAAGGAGCAGATCGCCAGCGCGCAGGCCCAGTTGAACGCGCAGAAGGCCCAGGCCGAGGCAGCGGGAGGTGCCGCGGCGGCGGCCGCCCAGGCTCAGCTCGCCCAGGCACAGGCACAGATCGACGCGCAGCAGCAGCAGATCACCTCGGGCGAGCAGCAGCTCGAGGCCGCACAGCAGAAGATCGACGACAACACGAAGAAGCTCGACGACAGCGAACAGGAGCTCGAGCAGGGCTCGAAGCTCCTCGACCTGTCGAAGGACATCCGCTTCGTGTCGTCGAACGGCAGCGCCGTCATCGGCACCGTGCAGTTCACGAAGTCGACCTACGAGGTCCCGGCCGACACGAAGACCCAGATCGCGGACGACGCCGAGGCGGCCGACATCAGCGGCGTCGACGTGTACGTCTCGAACGACATCGCCCAGGGCGTCCCGTCGATCCTCGGCCCCGGTGAGATCGGCGGCGTGATCATCGCCGCGATCGTGCTGTTCCTCATGCTCCGCACGATCATCGGCGCCGCCGTCCCGCTCGTCTCCGCCGTGCTCGGCGTCGGCGTGGCGTCCCTCGCGGCCCTGTCGTTCTCGAGCCTCGTCGAGTTCATCTCGGTCACGCCGGTGCTGGGGGTGATGCTGGGCCTGGCGGTCGGCATCGACTACTCGCTCTTCATCCTCAACCGACACCGGACCCAGCTGAAGCAGGGCATGGGCGTGCACGAGTCCATCGGGCTCGCGAACGGCACCTCCGGCAACGCCGTGGTCTTCGCGGGCGCGACCGTCATCGTCGCGCTGCTCGCCCTGAACATCACGGGCATCCCGTTCCTCGGCCTGATGGGCACGGTCGGCGCCGTCGCGGTGTTCTTCGCGATCCTCATCGCGACGTCCTTCACCCCGGCGCTGCTGTCGCTCATCGGCATGCGGATCCTCCGGAAGAAGGAGCGCGCGAAGATCGGCAACACCGACTCGACGCGCGTCCCGAACAAGCCGATGTCGACCTGGCGCGCGGTCATCACGCTCGTCGCCGGCGTCGCGGTGCTCGGCACCATCGCCCTCCCCGCCACGCAGATGCGCCTCGGCCTGCCGACGGGTGCGTCGGAGTCCGTGGAGTCCAGCCAGTACAAGGCGTACAAGGCCCTCGACGACGAGTTCGGTGCCGGCCAGAACGGGCCGCTCCTCGTGGTCGCCACCCTGCCGGACTCGGTCAGCGAGGACGACGTCACCGCGACCGAGGTCACCATCGGTGAAGCGATCGCGAAGAACGACGACGTCAAGGCCGTCCTGCCGATCGGCGCCTCGAAGGACCGCGACATCATCGCGTTCCAGGTGAAGCCCGCCGGTGGCCCGGACAGCGTCTCGACCGAGACCCTCGTGAAGGACCTCCGCGAGCAGACCGTCTCCACCGACGACGGGAAGGTCACGCTCGGGGTCGCCGGCAACGCGTCCGCCAACATCGACGTGTCCGAGAAGCTCTCGAACGTGCTGCCGCTCTACCTCGTGGTGGTCGTCGGCTTGTCGCTGATCATCCTCATCATCGTGTTCCGGTCGTTCCTTGTGCCGATCACCGCGACGGCCGGTTTCATCCTGTCCGTCCTGGCGTCGTTCGGTGGCCTGACCGCGATCTACCAGTGGGGCTGGCTCGGCAGCGTGTTCGGGGTGCACGACCCCGCACCGATCCTGAGCTTCCTGCCCATCATCGAGATCGGCATCCTGTTCGGGCTCGCGATGGACTACCAGCTCTTCCTGGTGTCGGGCATGCGCGAGGCGTACGCCCACGGAGCCTCGGCGAAGGTCGCGGTCCAGCGAGGCCTGCACGCCGGTCGCGCGGTGGTCACGGCGGCCGCGATCATCATGATCTCGGTGTTCGCGGGCTTCATCTTCTCGGACTCCTCCACCATCAAGCCGATCGGCTTCGGCCTGGCGTTCGGTGTGCTGGTCGACGCGTTCGTCGTCCGGATGCTGCTCATCCCGGCCGCGATGCACCTGCTCGGCGAGAGCGCTTGGTGGTTCCCGAAGTGGCTCGACCGGATCGTGCCGGACGTCGACGTCGAGGGCGCCAAGCTCGAGCGGTCGCACCCGGCCGGTGGGCACGAGAGCACCCACACCGGGTCGCACGCGCTCCCCGTGGAGCCGGACGCGAACGCGCACGAGTCGGGGCACCCGCCGGCGCACCGCGCGTAGGCACGACGCGACCACCCAGGAGGCGCGGGTCGACCCACTCGGGTCGGCCCGCGCCTCCAGTGCGTGCGTCTCGCACCGCGGATTCGACACTCCGCCAGTCGATCGACTCGCGGGTTGTCGCATTGTGCCCGCGCATCCTCTGCGTGCGCATGTTCCGACACTCCGCCGGTCGATCGACTCGCGGGTTGTCGCAACCCCGCGCCCGCAACCACTCGACCGAACACCGCGCGCGCAGACCCCGCCCGCTCGTTCGTACACGAACGGTAGGGTGGGCGGATGACCGAGACCGACGTCGACCCGCTCGCCCTCGACCGACAGCTCTGCTTCGCGCTCGCGGCGACGAGCCGCAGCGTCATCGGGCTCTACCGCGACCTGCTCGAACCCATGGGCCTGACGCACCCGCAGTACCTGGTCATGCTGGCCCTCTGGGAGCAGGACCCGCGCTCCGTCCGCGAGATCGCCCGCGAACTCCGGCTCGACTCGGCCACCCTCAGCCCGCTGCTCAAGCGCCTCGAGGCCTCCGGCTACGTCCGCCGCACCCGGAGCACCACGGACGAACGCCAGCTCGAGGTCTCCCTCACCGTCGCCGGGCGCTCCCTGCGCGAACAGGCCCGGGCGGTCCCGCTCGCCGTCGCCGACCGCCTCGGCTGGCCGCTCGAACGCCTCGAAGCACTGAAGGACGAGCTCACCGAACTGCTCGAACGCGTCGACACCGTGTGATCGGCCGTGTGCTGCGAAGCCGTTCGTGGCACAATGGTTCGTGTACGAACGAAAGGACGGACCGTGGGTCGCTTCGGACAGTGGTACGAACGGTGGAACAGCACGCTCATCGCCAAGATGGGCCCGTCGCAGATCGGCGCCGGCCACCCCGAGGGCATCGACGACCGCACGATCGACCGCGGCTGCCCGATCTGCGGCCAGCCCCTCTCCCAGCACCAGGTGATCCGCCCCGAGGGGCAGGTGCGCTCCTCGACGCTCGTGTGCCCCCGAGCCTGACGATCCGCCCCGAGCGGGAATTGCGCCCGGCAACACGTCGTTCCACCCGGGCGTGAAGCTCTTCGAACCCGCCGACTTCGGCGCACTCCCCCTGTCGAACCGCATCGTGATGGCGCCCCTCACCCGCACGCGCGCCGGTGAGCACGGCATCCCGAACGACCTGCTCGTCGAGCACTACGCCCAGCGCGCCGGCCTCGGGCTCATCGTCACCGAGGGCACCTGGCCCGTGCAGGAAGGCCGCTCCTACCCCGGGCAGCCCGGCATCGAGACCGACGAGCAGATCGCCGGGTGGCGCCGCGTCGCCGACGCCGTGCACGCCGAGGGTGGTCGCATCGTGATGCAGCTGATGCACGGTGGCCGGGTGTCCCACACCGCCATCTCCGGCACGCCGCGCATCGTCGCCCCGTCCGCGATCGCTGCTCCCGGGCAGACACACCTCCCCGACGGCTCGAAGGCGGACATGCCCGTCCCCCACGCGCTGACCACCGACGAGGTGCGCGAGGCCGTCCAGGGCTTCGTCCGCGCCGCCCGCAACGCGATCGCCGCCGGACTCGACGGCGTCGAGGTGCACGGGGCGAACGGCTACCTCGTGCACGAGTTCATGTCGGCAGCGTCGAACACGCGCACCGACGAGTACGGCGAGTCGCCCGAGAACCGCGCCCGCTTCGCGATCGAGGTCACCACCGCCGTCGCCGAGGCCATCGGCGCCGACCGCACCGGCATCCGCCTCTCCCCCGAGCACGGCATCCAGGGTGTCCTCGAGAGCGACCCGGCGGACGTCTACGCGGTCTACACCGCCGTCGCCGAGGGCCTCGCGCCGCTGGGCCTCGCCTTCGTCGACATCCTGCACGCCGAGCCGACCGGCGACCTCGTGCAGCACATCCGCCGGACCGCGGGCGCCCCGTTCATCGCCAACTCCGGCTTCAGCGCGCTGACCACCCGTGACGAGGCCATCGCCCTCGTCACGCAGGGCCACGCGGACGCCGTGGGCGTCGGTCGCGCGGCGATCGCGAACCCGGACCTCGCGTACCGCTGGGAGCAGGACACCGAGCTGAACGAGCCGCGCCCGGAGCTGTTCTACGGCAACGGCGCCGAGGGCTACACCGACTACCCGACGCTGGCCGAGGTGCGCGCGCAGGTCGCGTAGTCGACGCTTCATGCAGACGGACGGGAGGCGCGGTGCCAGCTGGCACCGCGCCTCCCGTCCGTCTGCCCACCCGGTAGGGTCGTGAGGTCACGAACCGGGGGGAACCGTGCAGGCACTGCGCACACCGATCGACACCACCGCCCTCACCGAGCCGGTCCGACGCCGCGACGCGAGACGGACCTGGAAGGCCCTCGTCGCCGAGCACCCCGAGGCGCGCGACCTGGTCGGACTCGTCCGACGGATCATCCTCGGCGCCGGAGCACTCTGCCTGCCGATCGGCCTGCTCGCGTTCACCCTCGTCATCACCGCCACCGTCGCCGAGGGCGGCGAGGACGTGGCGACCGCCGTCCTCGTGCAGAGCGTGATCGGCGCCTTCCTCGGCCTGGCCGGGGTCCTCTGCACCTGGGCGTGGATCCGGGTGCGGCGCCGACGTCCGCGGAAGCGGGTGCACCACCGCCTCGCCCGGTTCGCGGCGGCCAACGGCATGACCTACAGCCCGGGCCCGACCGGGACCCGTCGTGACGCCCCGCTCCGTCGACGGGGCGCGCTGAACTGCTACCGGGTGCTCCGGACCCCCGGGCCCCGAGGCCTGGAGTTCGCGAACCACGAGCTCGTCCGGTCGACCATGACGAACACCTCGCCGGCATTCGGCGGGTACTGCGCGATGCGTCTGCCCGTGGCGTTGCCGAACATCCTGCTGCGGTCCGAGGAGGGCCCTCGACGCCCGCTGCACACCTCGTCGGTCGTTCGCGGCTCGCAGGTGCTGTCGTTGGAGGGCGACTTCGACCGGTACTTCCGTCTGTACTGCCCCGCCGGGTACGAACGCGACGCGCTGTACCTGTTCACGCCGGACGTGATGGCGCGGCTCGTCGACCACGTGCGGGGGCTCGACGTCGAGATCGTGGACGACTGGATGTACCTGATCAGCGCCCGCGACCTGATCACGGACCGGCCCGAGCGGTGGGAGGCCCTCGCGGCGGCGGTCGACGCCCTCGACGACCGGGTCGAGCGCTGGGCGCGGTGGCGGGACGAACGCTCCGAGGCGGCTGTCTCCGCGGATGACGGCCCGGTCGTGCGGGTGCGGGAGGTCGCGAAGCCCGGGCGGCGGCTCCGGACGACCTGGGGTGCCGGGACGGTGCTCATCGTCGGGACGGTGACGCTCGGGTTCGTCGCGCTGATCGTGGCGATCAACCTGTCCTGATCGGGCTGCTCGGTGGACGGCATCCGCGGCGTTCCTGTGCGAACGCTCCGGTACGGTGGTCCCGTGAACAACGGGTGGCGCGACGGTCTCTTGGTCGTGTGGATCATCTCCCTGCTGGCGGCGATCGGGCTCTGGGTCTCGGCGATCGTCATCTTCGGCAAGGGACCGGACTCGGTCGAGCTCGTGCCGCTCGCGGCGTCGCTCGCCGGCGCTGCTGCCGTGGTGAGCTTCTGGTGGTTCGTGTCGCTGCTCCTGTGGCTCGCGGTGAGCGCGGTGGTGCGGGAGCACGAGAAGGACCGGCAGCAGGCGGCGCGCCTGCGCTGACGCGGCTCCGCCCCGGGCCAGGCCAGGAACGACGAAGGCCCCGTCGCGGTGCGACGGGGCCTTCGATCGGTTCGGTGGTGCAGTGCGCTCGAAGGGACTCGAACCCCCAACCTTCTGATCCGTAGTCAGATGCTCTATCCATTGAGCTACGAGCGCGTGGCCTTGCGGCCGTGGAAGACTCTACAACAGCTCCGGCCCCGAACGCCAATCGAGGCCACCGCGAGGCCGCCGTCGGCGTGTCGGCCCTCAGAGCGCGGCGAGCTCCTCGTCGAAGACCTCGGCGAGGAACACCTCGAGTGCCCGCCAGGACCGACGGTCGGCGCGCTCCTGGTACTGGGCGCCGTGGTCCGGTGCGTCCGTCCCGGGCACTGCGAAGGCGTGCATCGCACCGGCGTAGCTCACGAGCTGCCAGTCGACCTCGGGCGCGGCCCGCATCTCGTCCTCCCACGCGACGACGCTCTCGTCGGGGACGACCGGGTCCGATGCGCCGGTGAGCACCAGCAGCTTCGCGCGGATCGCGGCCGCGTCGGAGGGGTCGTGCGTGAGCAGCCCGCCGTGGAACGAGACCGCGCCGACCAGGTCGGCCCCGGTGCGCGCGAGTTCGAGCGCGGCGGATCCGCCGAAGCAGTAGCCCATCACGACGACCCGGGCGGGGTCGACGTCCGGGTCCTCGAGCAGGCGGTCGAGGCCGGCGCGGACGCGGGCCCGCATGAGCGGGAGGTCCTGGTAGAACGACCCGGCGACCTGGGCGGCGGTGTCGTCGCCCGGCCGGACGCCCTCGCCGTAGACATCGGCGCCGAAGGCCACGTACCCGAGGCGGGCGAGCATCGTGACGCGCGCCTCGACGTGCTCGTTGACGCCGTGCCAGTCGTGGACGACGAGCACGGCCGGGCGACGACCGGCGATCGCCGCGTCCTTCGCCAGCACGCCCAGCAGCGGTGTGCCCACGTGGTCGTAGCGGACGGGATCGACGCGCACGTCGGCTCCGGCGGGTTCGGGAACGGTCTGCAGGACGTCGTCGATCGTGGTCACGCGTCGGAACCTACGCCGCGCGGTCCGTCAGCAGTCGATGTTGTCCCAGGAACCGGGTCCCTCGGAGCCTGCCGGGTACTCGTCGAGCGGGGCCTTCCCGCTGCGCCAGGCCTGCAGGAACGGCTCGACGACCTTCCAGCCCTGCACGGCGCTGTCCCCGCGGACGGACAGGGTGGCGTCGCCCTCGAGCACCCCGGCGAGCACCTCGCCGTAGGCACTGAGGCGTCCGGGGTTGAACGTCACGTCGAGGCTCGTGTGGTCGATCGTGTACGGGTCGCCGGCGCCGTTGACGTTGAGCTCGAGCTGCATCTCGTCCGGTGCGATCCAGATCCGGAGCCGGTCGGGCAGTTCCGCACCGTGCAGGCCGACCGGCACGTGCGGCGAGTCCTTGAAGGTGATCACGATCTCGCGGCGCTGCTCGGCGAGGGCCTTGCCGGACCGCAGCGTGAAGGGCACCCCGGCCCAGCGCCAGTTCGCGATCTCGAGGGTGAGCTGCGCGAGCGTCTCGGTCCCGAGGGACGGGTCCACGCCGTCCTCGTCGGCGTACGACGGCAGCGACCGGTCGCCGATCGTGCCCGCGGTGTACCGGGCGCGCTTGCCCGCCGCGAGGACGTCGCCGCCCCACGGTCGGACGGCACGGAGCACGAGCTCCTTCTGGGTGCGCAGGTCGTCCGCGTCGATCGACGCCGGCGCCTCCATCGCGACCACGGCCATCACCTGGAGCAGGTGGCTCTGGATCATGTCGACGAGCGCGCCCGCCTTGTCGTAGTAGCGCGCACGCCCCTCGAGTCCGAGCGTCTCGTCGTAGACGATGTCGACGCGGGCGACGTGCGCGGACGACAGCAGCGGCTCGATGATGCGGTTCGCGAAGCGGAGGCCGAGCAGGTTCAGCACGGTGGACCGGCCGAGGAAGTGGTCGACCCGGTGGATGCGCTCCTCGGGGAGGAACGAGTGCAGCACGTCGTTGAGGTGCTCGGCACTCTCGGCGTCGGTGCCGAACGGCTTCTCGAGCGCCAGGCGCGTCCCGGACGGCAGGTCCAGGTCCTTGAGCACCTCGCAGCTCTTCTCGGTGACGGCGGGCGGCAGGGCGAAGTAGATCGCGGGGTCGTACCGGCAGTCGCCGAGCAGGGTCCGGAGGTCGTCGGCGTCGGTGACGTCGGCCTTGCGGTAGGTCGAGGCGTCGATGACACCGAGGAGCCGCTCGCTGAGGCGCTCACCGCCGTCGGCAGCCCCCTCGTCCTCCTCGTTCTTCGACGCCTGCGCGTTCTCGAAGGACTCGCGGACCTGCGCCTTCCAGTCGGCGTCCGAGATGTCCTCCACGCCGGCTCCGACGAGCTGGACGTCCCAGTCGTCCTTCACCTCGAGGAGGGTGGCCAGCCCTGGCAGCAGGAGCCGCTTGGACAGGTCGCCGCTGGCACCGAGGATGAGCAGGGAGGTCTGGAGGCTCGACATGCCCCAGAACGTACTCATGCGTTCCGGCGTGTGGCCGGGAGACGTCGGTACGGTGGGGTCCAGTCCGGCGCGAGGGAGCACCATGAGCAGTGGGTACGGAGGGCGACGCCTGCGCGTCGCCGTGGTCGGGACCGGCATGATCGCCGGCGTGCACGCGCGGGCCGCCCGCGCGGCCGGGGCCGAGGTCCTCGGGGTGCTCGGCCGGAGTCCGTCCCGTTCCGAGCAGGTCGCCGCCCAGCTCGACCTCCCCCGCGGGTACGCCTCGCTCGACGAGGTGATCGCGGACGCCCCCGACGTCGTGCACGTCTGCACGCCGAACGACCAGCACCACCCGCAGGCCCTCGCGGTCATCCGCGCCGGGATCAACGTCGTGTGCGAGAAGCCGCTCGCCATCGACGCCACCGAGGCCGACGAACTGGTCGAGGCCGCACGGCTGGCCGGCGTCGTGGCCACCGTGCCGTTCGTGTACCGGTACCACCCGATCATCCGGGAGATCCGCGGACGCATCGCCGACGGCGACCTGGGGCGCGTGCTCGCCGTCCACGGCCACTACCTGCAGGACTGGATGCTCGACGAGGACGCCTCGTCGTGGCGGGTCGACGCGGGCTCTGGGGGCCTCTCGCGGGCGTTCGCCGACATCGGCTCGCACTGGTGCGACCTGGTCGAGTTCGTCACGGGCGAGCGCTTCGCCTCGGTCTCGGCCGCGACCGACATCGTCTACCCGACGCGTCCGGCGGCGTCCGGCCCGTCGTTCTCCGGCTCCCCCGACCCCGACCCGGTGGCCGACGCCTCGCAGCGCGCCGAGGTCACCACCGAGGACACCGCGGTCGCGACCTTCCGGACCGGCACCGGTCGCATCGGCAACGTGGTCATCTCCCAGGTGGCCTCCGGGCGGAAGAACCGGCTGTGGTTCGAGGTCGACGGCACCCGTGGGTCCGCCGCCTTCGACCAGGAGCAGCCCGAGTCGGCGTGGTTCGGGAACGAACGCGGCGCGCAGATCGTCGTCCGCGACCCGTCGCTCGGCGTGCCGGACCAGCGGCGCCTGGCCGTGGTGCCGTCGGGGCACCCGCAGGGCTACCTCGACGCGTTCGCCGCGTTCGTCGCCGACACCTACGAAGCGGTCCGGAGCGGCCCCGACCCGGACGGGTGGCCCGAGGGTCTGCCGACGTTCGCGGACGGCGCCCGGTCGGCCCACATCATCGACGCCGTGGTCGGCAGCGCAGCCGACGGCACGTGGGGGGAGATCCGGTGAAGCTCGGGATGCTGACGGCCTGCCTGCCCGGGTGGTCGCTCGACCGCATCGCCGCGTTCGCCCAGCAGCAGGGGTACGAGCGCCTCGAGGTCGGCGTCTGGCCCGGCACCGGCGGGCGTGACTTCGAGGCGGCGCACCTGCCCGTGGCCACCTTCACGGACGACGACGCCCAGGCCACGCGGGAGCTGCTGGACCGCACCGGGCTCGAGATCTCGGCCTTCGCCTACTACGAGAACAACCTGCACCAGGACCTCGACCGCCGGGCCGAGATCAAGGAGCACCTGTTCCACGCGATCGACGCCGCCCAGGTGCTCGGGGTGCCGTACGTCGGCACGTTCATCGGCCGCGACAACAGCAAGTCGGTGCGCGAGAACATGCGCCTGGGTGACCAGGTGCTGCCGGAGCTCGTCGACCACGCCGGCGAACGCGGCGTGCGATTGATCATCGAGAACTGCGTGATGGAGGGCTGGCACCCGGACGGGTATCCGGGCAACCTCGCCTACTCTCCCGAGCTCTGGGACTGGGTCACCGGGCTCGGCTTCGGCTTGAACTGGGACCCCTCGCACCTGACCTGGATCGGCATCGACCCGCTCGAGACGATCCTGCCGTTCGCCGAGCACATCGTGCACGCGCAGGCGAAGGACGTCGAGCTCTTCCCGCGCAAGCGCGACGAGTACGGGTTCTTCGGCAAGGTCGACAAGGGCGACGACCCGTGGGACATGGGCTGGTGGCGCTTCCGGGTCCCGGGTCGCGGGATCGTGGACTGGCCGCACGTGGTCGACCGGCTGTACGAGGCCGGCTTCGACGGCACCCTGAGCGTCGAGCACGAGGACCCGCTGTGGGGCGGGACCGACGAGAAGGTCCTCGAAGGGCTCCGGATCGCCCACCGCACGCTGCGGCCCCTCATCGCCGTCGAGTGAGGCGTGCGTGCCCGTGTTGCGTGTGTGAACAACACGTGACGTGTTGCGGCACACCCTGGCGCGTCGGCTGTACGACTTCATAGGTTCTTGGGCGATGAACGCTCACACCTCCCCGCGCCGACGACGGCGCCTCGTCGGCGGCGCAGCACTCGCCACCGCCGGCGTGCTCGTCGCCCTGTCCGTCCCGTCCGCTGCGATCGCCGCCGACGGGGACACCACGATCGACCTCTACGACGTCAACGACTTCCACGGCCGCATCGCACAGTCGATCTCGCAGACCGACGGCAAGCCGACCCCGCGCGACGGCGACGCCGCCGGCGCCGCGACCCTGGCGGGTGCGCTCGAGCAGCTCCGCGGGCCGGACCCGACGACGTCAGCGTTCGTCAGCTCCGGCGACAACATCGGCGGATCGACGTTCGAGTCCTTCATCCAGGACGACCAGCCGACGATCGACGTCCTCAACCAGATGGACCTCGCCGTCAGTGCGATCGGGAACCACGAGCTCGACAAGGGCCAGGACGACCTGCGCGACCGCGTCATCGGACCCCAGGGCGACCGGAACGCGCAGTGGGACTACGTCTCGGCGAACATCCTCGACACCGCGACGGGTGAGCCCGCGTTCGACCCGTACGCGATCGAGGAGATCAGCGGCAAGCGCGTCGGGTTCATCGGTGCCACGGTCGACCTCGTCGGACAGGGCCTCGTGAGCCCGGCCGGCATCGAGGGCCTCGAGATGGGCGACATCACGACCGAGGTGAACAAGGTCGCAGCGGACCTCACCGACGGCGTCGAGGGCAACGGCGAGGCCGACGTCCTCGTCCTGCTCGTGCACGACGGTGCCGAGTCCGCTGCTGCGACGGACCTCGACGGCGACTCCGACTTCGCCCGTGCCGTCCGCGACGTGGACCCCCGCGTCTCGGCGATCCTCTCCGCGCACACCCACCAGACGTACGTGCACCAGGCGAAGGTCGGCGACGGTCCGGCCACCCGCCCGGTGATCCAGACCGGCTCGTACGGCTTCAACCTCGGACACGTGCAGCTCACCGTCGCGGCGGACGGCACCGTCACGTCGACCGTCGCGGAGAACATCCGGCTCGTCGACGGGACCTTCACGCCCGACGCCGACGTGCAGGCCACCGTCGACGACGCGGTGGCCGAGGCCGAGGTCCTCGGTGCGGTCGAGCTCGGCACGGTCGACCGCGACCTGGGCCGTGCGAAGCAGCGCAACGGTTCCGAGAACCGCGGCGGCGAGTCCACGCTGGGGAACTTCGTCGCCGAGGTGCAGCGCGCCGCGACGACCCGCCAGGGCTCGCAGATCGCGTTCATGAACCCCGGCGGGCTCCGGGCCGACATCGCGTCGGGCACGGTCACCTACAAGGAGGCCGCGGTCGTCCAGCCCTTCGCCAACACGCTCGTCGTCCTCGACCTGACCGGCGCGCAGATCCGGCAGGCGCTCGAACAGCAGTGGCAGCCCTCCGGGTCGAGCCGGCCGTTCCTCAAGCTCGGCGCCTCGGACGGCTTCGGGTACACCTACGACCCGGGTGCTCCGGCCGGCTCGCGCATCACCACGATGACCCTCGACGGAACGGCGATCGACGCGGACACGACCTACAAGGTCACCGTCAACTCGTTCCTCGCGGGCGGCGGCGACAACTTCGCCGCGTTCAAGCAGGCGGCGGCGAAGCAGGACAGCGGCAAGGTCGACCTCGAGGCGCAGGTCGAGTACTTCCGCGCGGACCCCACGGTGACGGTCGCCCACGACCAGCGCTCCACCGGCATCCGCACGACGGCGACCCCGGACGGCGGCTTCCAGCCCGGTGACCGGGCCACCATCGAGCTCTCCTCGCTGACGTTCAGCAACGAACCCGACCAGGGCGGCACGGTCACCGTCAGCGCCGGTGGGAAGGAACTCGACCGCGCGACGATCGACACGACGATCGTCGACACGACGGACGAGCAGGGACAGGCGACGCTGTCGTTCCTCGTCCCCGGCGCGACCACGGACCCCGCGACCGCACTCGGCCGGACAGCCGGCACGACGACCCTCGCGGCAGCCGTGCCCCCGGCCGCCACGACCGACGAGCCCCTCGTCGTCACGCTGCCGAACGGACAGACGATCACGCTCGCGGTGACGATCCCCGTCGCCGCGGCCGTGGACCCGACCGACCCCGCTGACCCCACGGACCCGACCGACCCCGGCACGCCGGGTACCCCGGGCGCCGGCGGCGATGACGACGGTGCGGTCGGTGTCGACACCGACGGTGACGGCGTCGTCGACGGCACGGTCCCGGCGAACGCCGGCGGAGCGCTCGCGTACACCGGTGCCGACATCGCGGCCCCGGCCGTCGCAGCCGGCCTCCTGCTCCTCGCGGGCCTCGTGGCGCTGGTGCTCGCGCGTCGGAAGCGCGCCGAGCGCGAGGCGACGGACCTGACGGACTGACGCCGCGCCTCCAGGCAGGAGAAACGGGCCGTCCCACCCAGGTGGGACGGCCCGTTCTCGTGGGTCCAGGAGGCGCGGTGCCGGTCCGCAGCGTCGGCGCCCGTCCGCGGGTGGCCCGCGACGCTTGTCCCATCACGGTACTTCCCTGCTGTACCGGCGATCGGCGGGGTACGCTCAGCCCTGTCGCATCGCGACGCGTCGCGCTGGGTCGCCTCTCATCCCGGACGGTGGTTCCGCCCGGGGGACTCCGCGACGCGGGTGCTCTCCGTCTCCAGGGAAACGACGGAGGGCACCCATCTCACTTCCTCAGCGGAAGAGCTGCTCGCCGATGTACGAGCCCTTGCGCGGCGCCGGCGGGACGGCGAACACGCCGCTCCCGATGTGCGAGACGTACTCGTTGAGCCGGTCGGAGGCACCGAGCTTCCGCTGCAGCGTCGTGAAGTGCTCCGGGTCGTTCATGTACGCCGCGAAGAGCAGCCCCGCGTCGAGCTGACCGTACTGGTTGAGCCCGTCGGTGTAGTTGTACGGGCGCCGCAGGATCTTCACGCCGCCGTTCGCCTCGTGGGCCGCGAGCGCGATGTGCGACGTCGGGTCGATCTTCGTCGTGCCGTCCGACGCCGTCGCGTGGAAGTCGGGCGTGGTGTGCTCCGAGCCGCCGGAGAGCGGTGCGCCCTCGATCTTCGTGCGGCCGAACACCCGCTGCTGGTCGCTGACGACGTCCGCGTCCCAGATCTCGATGTTCATCCGGATCTTCCGCACGACCTGGTACGTGCCGCCGCGCATCCAGCCGGCCCCGGACCCCGGTTCGTCGACCCAGACGAAGCGGTCGTAGTCGTCGTCGGTGGTGATGTTCCGGGTGCCGTCCTTGAACCCCATGAGGTTGCGGGGCGTGGACTGGTCGGGCCCGGCCGAGGCGCGACCGAAGCCGAGCACCGTCCACCGCACGGTCGCGGTGCCGCGGGCCATCCGGGCGAGGTCGCGGACCGCGTGGTACGCCACCTGCGGGTCGTCCGCGCACGCTTGCAGCGACAGGTCGCCGCCGGTGAGGGCACGGTCGAGGTTGTCGCTCGGCAGCGTCGGGATCGCGGCGAGGTGCGCCGGCTTCTTCGACGCGAGACCGAAGCGCTCGTCGAACAGCCCCGGCCCGAGCCCGACGGTGACCGTCAGGGACGCGGGACCGAGGTCGAGCGCCTCCCCCGTGTCCGCACCGACGCCGTCGCCGTGGGCGGGTTCGACGCTGCCGACGGTCTTCCCGGCCTGCAGCTGCGCGATCGACGCCGACCAGCGGGCGAGGAGCACCTGCAGGTCGGTCCGGACCGTCGAGGACATGTCGAACGTCATGAACACGCAGTAGCGCTGCGGAGCGGTCTGCACCCCGCCCTGCGGCTGCCGGGCGGCGGTCGCGTAGAACGGGTGGCTCCGCGAGAGGTCGATCGACTCGTCGCCGTTCGTCGCCGCGGTGAACGGGTTCACCCCGGTCGCTGCCGTGGCACCGGCGACCCCGGCGGCGGCGCCGAGGCCGGCTCCGGCCGCAGCGACACCGGCGGTCACGCCGGCGCCGAGGAGCCCGCGGCGGGAGAGGGGCGCGGGGCCCGTCCCGTCGCGGGCCGGCTCGTCGTGCGGGGTCGTCACGCGGTGGCGACCTTCTCGGCGAGGCGGGACAGCGGGTCCTGCAGCGCCTGGACCTGCTGCGAGATCGTGTTCGCGTCCGAGGCCTTGGTCGCGGCGTCCCACGTGTCGAAGCCGCCGAGGTCGTCGGCGTTGCGGTAGCCGTCCATGAGCGTGTTCGTGCGGTCGAACTGCGTCGCGATCTGCTTCGTCAGCGTCGGATCGAGCTTCGTCAGGCCCGGCTTGAGGTACGCGAAGGCCTGGCGGGCGCCCTCCACGTTCGCGGCGAGGTCGACGAGGTCGATGTGGCTGTACGCCTCCTCCTCGCCGGTGATCTTGTTCGACTGGACCTCCTCGAGCAGGCCGGCGGCACCGTTGGCGAGGTCCTCGGGCTTGTAGTCGAGGGTCGGCACGAGCTTCGCGAGCAGCTGCACGTTCTCGGTCAGGCCCGCGGCGGTCTGCTTGGTCGAGGCGGTGATCGCCCCGGCCTCGAACAGGTCCTTCTCGACCGCGTGGAACCCGCTCCAGCCGACGGCCGGGTCGAGGTTCGAGGCGCGCATGTCGATGAGGTAGTCGAGGTTGCCGGCGTTGTCGGTGGCCTTGAAGCCCTTCTTCACGAAGCCGTCGACGTCGCTCTCGACGTGCTCGTAGAACGGGCGGGCGTTCGCGTAGTCGGTCTTCGCGGCGGCGAGGTCACCCGCGTCGACGTCCTTCTGCAGCTGCTCGACCGCGGCGACCATGTCGGTGACCTGGCCGTCGACGTACTCGGCGTAGCCCTTCGTGCCCTCGTCGAGGAGGGTCGCGGCGCTGCTGTTCGCCGTCGAGGTCACCTTGCCGGTGACGGTGAAGTCGGTGAGTTCCTGGTCGGCCCCGGGGCAGTACACCTGGTAATTGCCGCCGGTGAGCGTGGCGGTGAACGTGACGGCGGCGAGCCCGGGCGCGAGGTTCTCCTTCTCGCCGAGGATGCGCTGGTCCTGCAGCAGCTCGACCTCGGTGATCGCGGTCGACGACTCGTTCTTGACGGTGAACGTGACCGGGCCGGCGGGGACCTTCGTGGTCGACACGGCGCACTTGTCGGAGCCGTCGTTCGTCAGCGTGACCGAGACGCGGGAGACCTTGCCGGAGCTGCTCGCGGTGTCACCCGCCGACGTGGACGAGTTCGCGCAGCCGGTCAGGGCGAGGGCGGTGACGACGCCGAGGGCGCCGAGGGTGGTCAGGGGGCGGGCAGTCCTACCGAACGGCATACTCAGGGCTCCTCGTGGGGTCGTCCGCGGGTGGGCCGCGTGACGGGTCGGTTTCGGGGGTGGTGGTCGTGGGCTCCGGCCGCCGACGGCGGTCGCGGAGGGCGAGCAACGCCTGGGCAGCGGCGGCGACGCCCAGGGCGATCGGCAGCCAGGCCTTCCAGAGCATGAGCTCGGCGGAGCGGGTGTCCGCGGCCGCCACCGCGGTGGCGGCCTGCTGGACGCGGGCGTCCGGCACGGACCAGACGGTGCGGTCCAGGGTCGTGGTCCGAGCGGACGGGAGGCCCCCACCGCTCAGCGTGAGCACGGTGCGTTCCGCGCGGCTCGCGTCCAGGACCCCACCCCGGACGGTCCAGAGGCTGACGGTGTCGCGGACGGCCCAGCGCGCCGAGAACGGCCCGGGGTTCGTGCTCGGTGAGATGCCGACGGGGACGCGGCCGAACAGGTCGACGAGGTCGTCGAGCGTCAGGCTCGACGGCCTCTGCGCGGCCGACCCGTCCTCGGTCCGCCGCCAGCGGTCGGCGGTCACGCCCGCGCGGGTGACGCTCCGGTGGGTCGACGCCGGGAAGGCGAACCGCGCCTCCTGGCCCGTGCCGCTGGTGCGCATGCTCGCGGCCGTCCCGTCGACGGACGCGGTGACGGAGCCGCCGCCGGTCACGGCGGTCGTGGACGGGAGGTCGACGCCTCCGGTCGGGACCGCGATCGCCAGGGTCGCAGCGGCGACGGCGAGCACACCGGCGATGCCGAGCCGCACGGCGGGGACCCGTTCGCGCGACGGGCGCCAGGCACGCGGGCAGAGGGAGATCGCGAGGACGGGGACGACGTAGAGCACCCAGCCGAGCACCTCGATGACCCGGGGGTCCGGCGGGATGCCGAGGACGCCGGTGACGAGGGCGCCCTGCACGGAGCCGTTCGGCGCGAGCCAGCTGAGGTCGACCGTGCGCTGCTGCCCGATCACGATCCACCCGGCCTCGTGCGCGCGGCGGAGCACGGTCAGCACGAGGCCGCCGGCGACGAACACGAGGAAGATCCCCGTGCCGGTGAAGAACTTCGACAGGTTCAGCCGGACGCCGCCGGTGTAGATGCCGTACCCGACGACCACGGCGCCCGCGATGCCGATGACCGCACCGAGCGCCGCGAGCCCGGTGTCCGACGACGCCTGGAACGTGGCGAGCAGGAAGACCGCGGTCTCGAAGCCCTCCTTGAGGACGGCGAGGAAGGCCATGCCGGCGAGTGCCCAGGCGGTGCCGCGGCCGAGGGCCTCGGTCGCGCTCGCCTCGAGCTCGGTCGTGAGCGTCCGCGCGTGCGTGCGCATCCAGACGATCATGCCCGTCACGAAGACGACGGCGACGATGCCGATGACCGCCTCCATGCCCTCCTGCTGGGCCTGCGGGAGCGCCTGCTCGACGACCTGCAGGCCGAAGCCCACGGCGATGCTGAGCACCACGGCGACCCCGACGCCGAACCACATGGGGGCGAGGGGGACGCGGTTGCGACGGAGGAACGCGGCGATGATGCCGACGATGAGCGTCGCTTCGAGGCCTTCACGGAGGCCGATGACGAGGGTGGCGAGCATGGCAAAGGTGAGGCTAACCTAACCAGCGCGCGACCCGCCACCTCCCGCCGGTGATGTTTGATGGTTCTCATGAACCTGCTGTCCGTCGATGGCCTGGCGTCGGTCACGAACGTGCTCGACCTGGCCGGGGTGTTCGCGTCGGCGCTGCTCGGCGGATCGCTCGCGCGGACGATGGACTTCGACCTCTTCGGGTTCCTCGTCGTCGGGTTCGTGTCCGGCCTCGGCGGCGGCATGCTCCGCGACACGCTGTTGCAGAACGGGCCGCCCGTCGCGCTCGTCGACCCGCTGTACGTGCCGGTCGCGATCGCCGGTGCGCTCATCGCCTTCTTCGTGTCGTTCTCCGAGCTGACCTGGGACCGGTTGTTCACCGTGCTCGACGCCGCGGTCATCGGCTTCTGGTCGGTGGTCGGGGTGCAGCGGACGTTCGACGCCGGGCTCGACTGGCCGGCCGCGATCATCATGGGCACGATCACGGCGGTCGGCGGTGGTGCGATGCGGGACCTGCTGCTCCGCCGGGTCCCGGCGGTGTTCGGCGGCAACGCGCTCTACGCCACGGTCGCCGTCGCCGCGTCCGCCGTGATGGTCGTCGCATCGCACCTCGGGTCGCCCTCGATCGGCATCGTCGCCGCGATCGTGCTCTCCCTCGGGCTGCGGTGGGGCGCGGTCCGGCGCGGCTGGGGGCTGCCGAACGGTCGTGAGTGGCAGCCGAAGTCCACGCTCGGATCCCTGCTCCAGCGCGGCCGGAAGCTCCGACCGGACGCGATCCGGTTGCTGCGACGGCCGGGGCGACGGTCCGGCGCGGGGAGCGTGCACCACGAGAACGAGTCGGGGCCCGCGGACGCGTCGGACGGCTGAATCCGCGAAGGGGCTGTCATCTGTCGGTGCTCGGTCGTACAATCAGTACCGCCGGGTATCGACCCGGCATCCATGGTCCGCTGGCGCACCGACGCGACCCGAACGCGCCGGTTCCGTACGGACCTGTGGTTGGGGGCTTCGCTGATGCCGCGCGGGATCAGACGCGCGGCGCGGCAGGTCTCCCGACGCACCCTGCCTCCAGCACAATGGTCGTGACCCACCACCACGCCAGCCCGACGAAGCCGGACCCGACGGATCACGGCGGGCCCGTCGAATCAGGAACCATGAGCGACGACGCCTCCGACCCCAGCCCCTCCGTCACCGGCTCGCCCACGCCCCGGACCCCGCGGGCCGAGGTGCGGGAACGACTCCTCACCGCCGGGGCCCAGGTCTTCGCCGAGCAGGGCGTGCACGAGGCTCGGCTCGACGAGGTCGCCGCCCGCGCCGGGTTCAGCAAGGGCGCCGTCTACTCGAACTTCTCGTCGAAGGAAGACCTCGTCGCGCAGGTCATGCAGCGCGCGACGAACCTGGTGCTCGGGTCGCTGCGGGAACTCGTCCGCGCCGACATCGCCGCGGTGGACATCGGCGACGTCGTCCGGGCAGCGTTCGGGCGGCACGACCAGAGCGGCCAGTTCGCCCTGCTGTCGGAGTTCCGGGGGTACGCCACGCGCCACCCCGAGTTCCTGCCCGAGTTCGTGCGGCAGCGGCGGGAGCTGCAGGACGGCGTGTTCGAGCTCGTGGAGCTGTGGTTCGGGGCGCACCCGGAGATCGATGCGGGGATGTCGCTCGAGGACTTCTCCCGGGTGCTCATCGGGGCGAACGTGGGGATCGTGTTCGATGCGGCGGCGCTGCCCGGGGTGAACCCGGGCGAGGTCGTCGCGGCCCTCGTCGAGGCGGTCATCCGCCGGCGCTGACGCCGCGGCGGGTGACGTAGTGTGCGAGGTTCCGCGCGCGGTGGGACCCTGCGGGCCCCGCACCACGCGCGGAACCTCGCACGCTACGAGCGCGCGGCGCGCGGCGCTACGCGCGGCTACGCCGCGC
>NZ_JABXGF010000150.1:0-269 GCF_025407985.1 Curtobacterium sp. C2H10
GCCGCTGGCCGCGATGGCCATCTCCCGCCGCGAGCCGGGGCCACACGATGTGCAGATCGCCATCGACTACTGCGGCGTCTGTCACTCCGACCTGCACCAGGCCCGCTCCGAATGGGCCGGGACGATCTATCCCTGCGTGCCGGGGCATGAAATCGTCGGCCGGGTGACCGCCGTCGGCGAACACGTCTCCGGCCACGCGGTGGGCGACCTGGTGGGCGTCGGCTGTATGGTCGACAGCTGTCAGCAGTGCGAAGAGTGCGAGGAAGGGC
>NZ_JABXGF010000151.1:0-269 GCF_025407985.1 Curtobacterium sp. C2H10
GGATATGAATGTTTGAGCAGGCCTTCTGCGCAAAGCGTACCACGTCAAACTTGCCGAGCTGGGCAATCTGGCGGCGAATAATCTGCGCGTCGTAGACCCATACCGGGCAGCCAAACTCGGCGGGCAGGCGCAGCAGGTTATCTGCTGTCAGGTCGGTATCGGTGGCGTAAAGCGAGCGTGGCATGGTGAACTCCGGCGTTGTTGGCGTTGTGCGTGTTTTTTTATGATTACGCCATAGCCCGAAGGGAATAAAAAATATCGTTTTGTCG
>NZ_JABXGF010000152.1:0-269 GCF_025407985.1 Curtobacterium sp. C2H10
CAGTTCGACGTGGTCACCTGCCTGGAAATGCTCGAACATGTGCCGGATCCGTCCTCGGTCATCCGCGCCTGCTTCCGCATGGTCAAGCCCGGCGGCCAGGTGTTCTTTTCCACGATCAACCGCAACCCGAAGACGTACCTGTTCGCCATCATCGGTGCGGAATACATCATGAAGCTGCTGCCCCGTGGCACCCACGACTTCAAGAAGTTCATCCGTCCTTCCGAGCTGGGCGCCTGGAGCCGCATGGCCGGGCTGACCGTCAAGGACAT
>NZ_JABXGF010000153.1:0-268 GCF_025407985.1 Curtobacterium sp. C2H10
GGGTAAGGGCGTGCCGATCATGATCTCGCTGTCCGGCGAGGCGAAGCCGACCCGCAAGGGCACCCTCGACTTCGTCGACAACCGTGTCGACAACGCCACCGGCACGATCCTGCTGCGCGCCACGGTCCCGAACGCCGATCAGTTCATCAAGCCCGGCCTGTTCGGCATCGTCGCGATGCCGGCCACCAAGCCGTTCCAGGGCGTGTTGATCCCCGACGAGGCGGTCGCCGCGAACCAGGACAAGCGCGTCGTCTACGTGGTCGGGCCC
>NZ_JABXGF010000154.1:0-268 GCF_025407985.1 Curtobacterium sp. C2H10
GGATTGACCTCAATCAGCGGCGGCTGGCCCGGAAAGCGCAGCACCAGCAGCGATTCGGTGTTGCCCAGCATGTTGGTAAACAAATGCGGCTTTTCGCGGATCATCCGCTGGACGTCCTCGTTAAGCACCAGCGTGCGGATTTGATCCAGGCGGTTGGTTAAGGCGATGTCGTCGCGGATGCTGAGCTGCTGGCAGAGGGAGCGGTAGAGCGCGGTACCGACGCCGAGCAGCACCAGCAGAACCGCGGCGCCCACCATCAGCGATAATC
>NZ_JABXGF010000155.1:0-268 GCF_025407985.1 Curtobacterium sp. C2H10
TCCTCGGCTGTCTCGATAAGCCGAGCAGCGGCACCTATCGGGTGGCGGGCACCGACGTATCGCGGCTCAACGGCGACGAGCTGGCCCGGCTGCAGCGAGAGCATTTTGGCTTTATCTTCCAGCACAACCATCTGCTGTCGCACCTGACGGCGGTACAGAACGTCGAGGTGCCGGCGGTCTACGCCGGCACTGAGCGACGGGCTCGCCTGGAGCGCGCGCGTGAGCTGCTGGTGCGGCTGGGGCTTGGCGATCGGGCGGAGTATCAGCC
>NZ_JABXGF010000156.1:0-267 GCF_025407985.1 Curtobacterium sp. C2H10
GTCATGGAGCCGCTGCGCCAGCGCCTGCCGGGCCTGAAGGTGGTGTTCGAACATATCACCACCAAAGACGCCGCAGAGTACGTTCGCGATGGCAACGAGCTGCTGGCCGCCACCATTACGCCGCAGCATCTGATGTTTAACCGTAACCACATGCTGGTCGGCGGTATTCGTCCGCACCTTTACTGCCTGCCGATCCTCAAACGCAATATTCACCAGCAGGCGCTGCGCGAGCTGGTCGCCAGCGGCTTTACGCGCGCGTTTCTCGGC
>NZ_JABXGF010000157.1:0-267 GCF_025407985.1 Curtobacterium sp. C2H10
GGGTGGTACACCCGCTCATAACCGGGAGAGTCAAAATGCGATATCAGCCGTTAAATTCAATACCCATTTCACCTGAACCCAACGACCCGACGCCGGTGCCGGACCCGCGGCCTCGTCCGCATCCTTTACCCGACCCGCCGCCGGACGACGAACCGATTAAATTGTCGCATCAGAGGCGCAATTCTGCGAGGATACGCGCCTGCCAATTGCGCGCCCTTTAACACGAGAAAAAATTGTGACCGCTTTTTCAACACTAAACGTTTTGCC
>NZ_JABXGF010000158.1:0-267 GCF_025407985.1 Curtobacterium sp. C2H10
GTGCGTCCCTGATCCCGTTCCTGGAACACGATGACGCCAACCGTGCATTGATGGGTGCGAACATGCAACGTCAGGCGGTTCCGACTCTGCGCGCTGATAAGCCGCTGGTTGGTACCGGTATGGAACGTGCTGTTGCCGTTGACTCCGGTGTTACTGCGGTTGCTAAACGTGGCGGTACCGTTCAGTACGTGGATGCATCCCGTATCGTTATCAAAGTTAACGATGATGAGATGTACCCGGGCGAAGCCGGCATCGACATCTATAACC
>NZ_JABXGF010000159.1:0-267 GCF_025407985.1 Curtobacterium sp. C2H10
TTCTGAGCACGAGTACCCTGACGAGCACCAGCTGCATAAGCAACTACAACCTGGTGAACCAGCGCTTCGTTGAAATCACGACCGAAGGTAGTTTCGGAAACAGTCAGCGCGCTCTGCGCGTCTTTCAATACTAATTCCATTGCTATCCCCTTACGCCTTCACAGCTGGTTTAACGATCAGGTCGCTACCGGTAGCACCCGGGACCGCGCCTTTAACCAGCAGCAGGTTGCGCTCAGCGTCAACACGTACTACGTCCAGGCTCTGAAC
>NZ_JABXGF010000015.1:0-58163 GCF_025407985.1 Curtobacterium sp. C2H10
CCGTCGCGCCGGTCGTGCGCCGTGCCTCCAGGGCGCCTGCCGCGTGCCGCGTGCCGCGCGTTGCCTGCGCGCGCATGTTCCGACGTTCCGCCCGTCGATCGACGCGTGTTCTGTCGACGCATGCGCACGCACCGGCCGCCCGGGCGCCCGGGCCCACGCCGTGCATGCGACGTGCGCGACCCGCGCGCGCGACCTGTGCCAGGGTGGACGACGGCGGTCACGAGCCGCCGACGACACACATCACGCACGACGAGGTGACGCGGATGACGCCGATGAGGGCGCTGTACAAGCCGGACGCTGCTCCGGGACTGATCATGACCGAGCGGCCGGTACCGGTCCCGACGGAGGACGAGGTCCTCATCCGGGTCCTCCGCACCGGGATCTGCGGGACCGACCTGCACATCCGGCGGTGGGACGACTGGGCGGCGTCGGCGGTCACGGCCCCGCTGGTCCCCGGACACGAGTTCTTCGGCGAGGTGGTCGAGGTCGGCTCCGCCGTGCGCGACGTCGCGGTGGGGGACCGGGTCTCCGGCGAGGGCCACATCGTGTGCGGCACGTGCCGGAACTGCCGGGCCGGCCGACGCCAGATGTGCATCCGCACGAAGGGCCTCGGCGTGCAGCGGGACGGCGCCTTCGCGGAGTACCTGACGCTGCCCGGCGCGAACGTGTGGGTGCACCACGCCGACGTCGACCCCGAGGTCGGCGCCCTGTTCGACCCGCTCGGCAACGCGGTCCACACGGCGCTCGCGTCCCCCGTCGTGGGCGAGGACGTGCTCGTCACCGGGTGCGGGCCGATCGGCCTCATGGCGATCGCGGTCGCTCGGCACGCCGGTGCCCGGTTCGTGGTCGGCACGGACGTCAGTGCGGAGCGCCTGGCGATGGCGACGGCGATGGGCGCCGACCTCGGCGTCGACGTCGGTGCCGCCGGTGACCCGATCCGGGCGGCGCAGGAGCAGCTCGGCATGCGCGAGGGGTTCGACGTCGGCTTCGAGATGTCCGGCGCCCCGACCGCCCTCCCGGCGATGGTCGACAACATGAACCACGGCGGGCGGATCGCCATGCTCGGACTCCCGACCGGCGAGATCGCGGTCGACTGGGGCAAGGTCGTGACGCACATGCTCACGGTCAAGGGGATCTACGGCCGCGAGATGTTCGAGACGTGGCAGACCATGAGCTCGATGCTGCAGACGAGCGAGGTTCTGCGCGACCGCATCGCCTCGATCGTCTCGGGGCGCTTCGCGGCGCGTGACTGGGAGGCAGCGTTCGCCGCGGCGGCGAGCGCGGACGGCGGCAAGGTCGTCATCGACTGGACGGAGATCTGATGTACGGCGCGATCAAGGAACACCTGACGGCCGAGCTGGCGGGCATCGAGGCCGCCGGGCTCACGAAGCGGGAGCGCGGCATCGCCGGTCCGCAGCGTGCGGCGATCGAGGCGGACGGTGCTCCGCTGCTGAACTTCTGCGCGAACAACTACCTCGGGCTGGCCGACTCCACCGATCTCGTCGACGCGGCGAAGGACGCCCTCGACCGCTGGGGCTACGGCATGGCGAGCGTCCGGTTCATCTGCGGCACGCAGGACCTCCACCTCGACCTCGAGCGTCGCGTGTCGGCGTTCCTCGGTACCGAGGCCACGATCCTGTACTCGTCGTGCTTCGACGCGAACGGCGGCCTGTTCGAGGTGCTCCTCGGGCCGGAGGACGCGATCATCTCGGACGAGCTGAACCACGCCTCGATCATCGACGGCGTGCGGCTCTCGAAGGCGCAGCGGTACCGGTACCGCAACCGCGACGTGCAGGACCTCGAGGCGCAGCTCGTCGCCGCCGGGGACGCCCGGTTCCGCGCGATCGTCACCGACGGCGTCTTCTCGATGGACGGCTCGATCGCGCCGCTCGCCGAGATCTGCGACCTCGCGGACCGCTACGACGCCCTCGTCATCGTCGACGATTCGCACGCCGTCGGCTTCGTCGGCGAGCACGGCCGCGGGACGCCCGAGCTGTGCGGCGTCGCGGACCGGGTCGACGTGTACACGGGCACGTTCGGCAAGGCACTCGGGGGTGCGAGCGGCGGGTACGTCGCCAGCCGCCAGGAGATCGTCGACCTGCTGCGGCAGCGGTCCCGTCCGTACCTGTTCTCGAACTCGCTCGCGCCGGTGATCGCCGCGGGGACGGTCGCAGCGCTCGACCTCATCGAACGGTCGGACGACGCTCGCGAGCGGCTGCGGGCGAACGCGGCGCGCTTCCGGTCGCTCATGACCGACGCCGGGTTCGAGCTGCTGCCGGGGGAGCACCCGATCGTCCCGGTGATGTTCCACGACGCGGCCCTGACCGCCCGGATCGCCGACGAGATGCAGGCGCGCGGGATCTACGTGACGGCGTTCAGCTACCCGGTGGTCCCGAAGGGCCGGGCACGGATCCGGGTGCAGCTCTCGGCGGCGCACACCGAGGAGCAGGTCCGGCGGTGCGTGACGGCCTTCACCGAGGCCCGAGCGGCCGCGGCGCGAGCGGCCGCGGCGCGAGCGGCCGCGGGTCCGAGCGGCGACGCGGTCAGCCCGCGGTGACGGCGTGGTGGCGCTCGCGCGGGAAGACCACGCCGAGCGCCACCATCCCGACCGCGAGCACCAGGTGCAGCCAGTTGTCCGCCCAGTTCAGCGGCACGAAGTTCGCCCCGAAGTCGTGCCCGGCGGTGAACAGCCCGTACACCCACAGCACGAAGTAGACGACGCCACCGATCACGAGGTACATGCGGGATCCGGTGGCGTAGCGCGCCGCGAGCAGTCCGACGACCCCGAACAGCAGGTGCACGACGTTGTGGAGCACCGACACCTGGAAGAGTCCGAGCAGCATCGCCATCGAGCCGTGCCCCGCCCCGCCGAGGTCGCCCGTCGTCAGCCCGGGGACGAACCCGGCGATCCCGACGAGCAGGAAGACGACCCCGACGACGAGTGCGATCGCCTGGATGCTCGAGCCCGCGTAGCGGTTGGTGGACGTGGTGACGTCGGACATGGTGGAACCTCCTCGTTCGGCTGCTGGCGACGGTACCCGTGGGAGACTCGGACGGTGACGACGGGGGAACGCACGAACGACCGCACGGGGGCCCGCACGCTCCCGCTCGCCGGCTGGCGCTACCAGGGCACGCTGCGCACGTACCAACGCGACGTCCTCGACCGGGTGCCGGTCGAACCCGGCGACCCCGTCCACGTCGTCGCGCCCCCCGGGGCCGGCAAGACCCTGCTCGGGCTGCTCCTCGCCGGACGCCACGGTGCGCGCGCCCTCGTGCTCGCGCCGACCGCGACGATCCGCGCGCAGTGGGCCCGATCGGCGTCGGCCCTGCACGGCGACGCGACGGTGTCCGAGGACCCGGACCGGCCCGGCGACCTCACCGCGCTGACCTACCAGATGCTCTCCGTCCTCGACACCGGCAGTCCGCTCACCGACCTCGCCACCGCGGACTGGCGTCGCGAACTCGTCGACGGGGGACGGGACGACGCGGCCGCAGCACGGTGGATCGACGACCTCCGCACCAGCAACCCGGCAGCGTTCCGGAAGGGCGTCCGTCGCCGTTCCCGCGCGATCCGGAAGCGGCTCGCGCGCGAGGACCCCGAGCGCCTCGCCGAGGCCCTGCACCCGAACGCCCGCGCACTCGTCGACCGGCTCGTGGCACACGGCGTCGAGACCGTCGTCCTCGACGAGTGCCACCACCTCCTCGACCACTGGGCGCTGGTGGTCGCCTACCTGCTCGGCCGCATCCGCGCGTCCGGCCGCGAACCGGTCGTCATCGGCCTGACCGCGACCCTGCCGTCCACCGACGACCGCGACGCCCACGACACCTACACCGCACTGCTCGGCGACGTCGACCACGAAGTGCCGACACCCGCCGTCGTGAAGGAGGGCAACCTCGCGCCCTACCGCGACCACGTCTGGTTCGTCGAGCCGACCCCGGACGAGCTCGCCTTCCTGCGCGACCACGAACGCCGACTCGCCGCGCTGATCCGCGGCGCGCTCGCCGAACCCGACGGGATCGACTGGCTCGAGACGACGCTGCAACCGGAGACCAGCACCGGCGCGGTCCCCGGACCGGACCCCGGCACAGGGCCCGCCACCGCCGAGGAACGACTCGCCGCAGCCTTCGCCGCCGACTTCCCCGTCGCCGAGGCCGCCGCACGCACCCTCGCCGAGTTCCGCCCCGACCACCCGCTGCTCGCGCTCCTGCCCGACGACGTCCGACGCGCCCCCGACGCCGAGGGGCGGATCCGGGTCCTCGCCCGCTACGCCCTCGACCGACTGCTGCCCGACCCCGACCGCGCGGAGCAGTGGCAGCGCATCAAGCGCTCGATCGTGGACTTCGGCTTCACCCTGACCGACCGCGGCGTCCGACGGAGCCGGGACCCGATCGACACCGTGCTCGCATCGTCCGCCGCGAAGGACCGCGCCGTCGTCGACCTGCTCCACCTCGAACTCTCCCAGGACGCCGCCGACCGGGTCCGGGCCGTCGTGGTGACCGACCACGCCACCCACGGCAACACCCGGGGGAGCGCCGTCCCGGCCGCGGGCGCACTCCGGACCTTCGCCACGGTCGCGACGGAGGACCACCCCGTGCCGCTGCGCCCCGTGCTCGTCACCGCACGCCACCTCCGGATCGCCACCCGGGACGCCGACGTCCTGCTCCCCGCACTCGACCAGCGCCTCGGCACGACCTGCAGCACGGAGCCGGTGCCCGAGGACCCGCACGTGCTCAGCGTCGAGACCCCCGGTGCCGGATCGGCCGCCGTGCTGGCCGCCGTCTCCGCCCTGCTCACGGACGGCACCACCCGACTCGTCGTCGGTACCCGTGGCCTCCTCGGCGAGGGCTGGGACTGCCCCGCCGCGAACACCCTCATCGACCTCACCGCCGTCGCGACCTCGTCGGCGACCCAGCAGCTCCGCGGTCGCACGCTCCGCCTCGACCCGGCGTGGCCCCGCAAGGTCGCCCACAACTGGACCGTCACCGCCGTCATCCCGGCCGACGTCCCGCTCGACGCCGCCCCGGACGTCTCCCGGATGCGCCGGAAGCACGAACAGATCTGGGGACTGCTCCGCTCGGACTCTGCGCAGGTGGTCCGCGGCACGTCGATCGCGCTCACCGACGGGCAGGCCCGCCGGCTCGCCGGACTCGTCGCCAAGGACGAGCGGCAGACCGTCCGGGCCCTCGACGAGACCATCGCCGCCGAACTCCCCACCCGGGCCGACAGCTGGGCCGCCTGGCGCGTGGGCGAGCCCTACGCCGACCGCGAGAGCACGGCGACCGTCGTCGAGGAACCACGGACGCAGCCGTTCCGCACCGGACCGACCGCGGAGTTCGTGCTCGCCGTCGTCCTCGGCGCGGTCCTCTGGCTGCTCGCCGAGTCCGCCCGGGGCATCGTCGCCCTCTGGCGGCTCGGCTCGTTACCCGGCGTGCTCGGGCTCCTCGTCGTCATCGGTCTCGCCGTCCTGCTCGTCTGGCCCGTCGCCCGACAGCTCGGCCTCGCCCTCCGCCAGCGGTTCAGCACCGTCGGCGCCTACCGCAGAGCCGTCCGGGTCGTCGTCGACGCACTGCACCGGGCCGGTCGGGTCCCGGCGTTCGGCGAGGGGGACGTCCGCGTCACCGCGCAGATGGCGGGGAAGGTGCCGCAGAGCTTCACGATGGAGGTGCTCGGCGCACGCCCCGAGGACCGCCGCGTCGTCACCGGCGCGCTCGCCGAGTTCTTCGGCCCGGTGCGGACCCTGCGCTTCCTGCTGCAGGTCAGCCGCACCGAGCGCGCGACCGTGCGGCGGGCACCGTTGCTCGTCGTGGCCCTGGCCGTGGCCCGTGCGGCCACCCCGGGCGACCGGTACTTCGCCGTGCCGGCGGCCGTGGGACGTCGCCGTGCCGATGCCGAGGCGTTCGCCGCCGACTGGAGCCGCCGGGTCGGTCCGTGCCGCCTGCACGAGATCGACTCGCCGGAGTCGCTCGTGCTGCTGGTCCGTGCCCGCCGGACGTCGGGTGCCGCCACGGCCGCGCCGGTGCTCCGCGACCAGTGGTCCTGACACGATCCGAGCTGCCGTCGGACGCGGAGCACGTGGGGAACATGGGAGGATCGAACCCATGCGTCTCGTCGTCGCCGGCAGCCCCGCTGCGGCCGTCCCCACCCTCCGCCGCCTCGCGGCGTCCGAGCACGAGATCGCCGCGGTGCTCACCCGTCCGGCGACCCCGCAGGGCCGGAAGCGCGTCCTCACCCCGACCCCCGTCGCCCAGGTCGCACAGGAGCTCGGCCTCCCGGTGATCGAGGCGTCCCGGGTCGACGACGAGGTCACCGCCCGCATCGCCGACCTCGGGGTCGACCTCGGCGTCATCGTCGCGTACGGCGCCCTGCTCCGACGCCCGGCGCTCGACGCCCCGCGGCTCGGCTGGGTGAACCTGCACTTCTCGGACCTGCCGCAGTACCGCGGCGCCGCCCCCGTCCAGCGCGCGGTGATGGCCGGCGACACCCGCACCGCCGCGACGGTGTTCCAGCTCGTCGAGGCGCTCGACGCCGGTCCGGTGTACGCGAGCGACCCGTTCGACATCGACCCCGAGGCGACCTCCGGCGAGGTCCTCGCCGCGATGGCCGAGACCGGCGCCGAGACCGTCGTCCGCGTCGTCGACGACATCGCCGCGGGCACCGCGGTCGCCGTGGAGCAGACCGGCGAGCCCACCGTCGCCCCGAAGCTGACCATCGACGACGGTCGCATCGACTTCGCCGCACCGGCCACCGTCGTGCACGCACGCCTGCGCGGCGTCACGCCCGAGCCCGGCGCGTACGCCCACCTCGGCGAGACCCGCGTCAAGCTGCTCCGCAGCAACCGACTGCCAGGAGGCGCGGCAGACCCCGCCCCGTCGCTCGCCCCCGGTGCGCTCAGCGTCCAGGGCGGTCGGCTGCTCGTCGGGACCGCAGACGACCCGCTCGTGCTCACCGAGGTGCAACCCGCCGGCAAGAAGGCGATGGACGCCGCCGCCTGGGCCCGGGGCCTCGGCTCCCTCGACGGGAAGGTCCTGGCGTGAGCGCCGCGAGCACCGGGCAGCGCCGGCACCACGGACCGCGGCAGACGAGCGCCCGCCGTGTCGCCTTCGACGTGCTGCGGGCGGTGCAGGTCGACGACGCCTACGCCAACCTCCTGCTCCCGACCCGGATCCGCCGCGCCGGGCTCTCCGCGCGCGACGCCGGGTTCGCCACCGAGCTGACCTACGGGTCGATCCGGATGCTCGGCCGGTACGACGCGATCATCGCCCTCGCCTCCGGTCGTCGCATCGACAACGTCGAGTCCGACGTGCTCGACGTCCTCCGGCTCGGCGCCCACCAGCTGCTCGGGATGCGCACCCCGACGCACGCCGCCGTCGACGCCACGGTCGAGCTCGCCCGCGAGGTCGGTGCCCGCCGTGCCACCGGCTTCGTCAACGCCGTGCTGCGCAAGGTGGCCGCACGGACCGACGACGAGTGGGACGCGCTCATCACCGAGGGCCGCGGTGGGGACGCACTGCTCGCCACCCGGTGGTCGCACCCCACGTGGGTGGTGTCCGCGCTGCGGGACGCCCTCGCTGCCGAACGCTCGCGGGACGAGCTCGCCGCGCTCCTGGCGGCCGACAACGCCGCACCCCGGGTGCAGCTCGCCGCGCTGCCCGGGCTGGCCACCGACGAGGACGTCGCCGCTGCCCGGGCCCACGCCGCGACCGCGACCGAACACGAGACGGACGCCGACGACGAGACGCAGGTCGCGCCTCCCGAACCGCTCACGGACCCCGAGGCGGACCTGCCGGTCTCGCCCGTCGGCATCCGCGGGATCTCCGGCGACCCCGCCCGCGTGCCGGGCGTCACCGCCGGACGGCTCCGCGTGCAGGACGAGGGCTCCCAGCTCGCGGCACTGGCGCTCAGCCGGTCGTCGGCGATCCGGCCGGGGGAGCGGTGGCTCGACCTCTGCGCCGGGCCCGGTGGCAAGGCGGCGCTCCTCGCGGCCGAGGCCGCACAGGGCGGGGCGACCCTCGTGGCGAACGAACTCGTGCCGGCGCGTGCCGGACTCGTGCGGAAGGCCCTCGCGGGCTCCGGCGACGGCGTGACCGTGGTCGAGGGCGACGGTCGGCGCTTCGGTCGCGACGGCGCCGGGGTGCGGTTCGACCGGATCCTGCTCGACGCGCCGTGCACCGGACTCGGAGCGCTCCGGCGTCGTCCGGAGGCCCGGTGGCGCAAGCAGCCCGAGGACGTCCCCGAGCTCGCCGCGCTGCAGGCCGAACTGCTCGACGCCGCCGTGCGGGTGCTCGCAGCGGGCGGGACCCTGGCGTACGTGACGTGCTCGCCGCACCTGGCGGAGACCCGCGGCCAGGTCGACGCCCTGATGGCACGGCACGGTGGCGAGCTCGAGCAGCTCGACACCGCGTCCGTCGTGCGGTCCGTCGCTGCGCGGGACCCTCGAGTGGTCGACGGGAACACGGTGCAGCTCTGGCCGCACCGGATCGGGACGGACGCGATGTTCATCGCGCTGTTCCGGCGCGTCGCGTAGCACCAGAGCCCAGCAGCAGGCCGCCGGCTCAGCGTGACCGGCGGTACGCGCTCCCGTCGCAGGTGTGCACGGCGTCCTCGTCGAACAGCGCCCGCAGGTTGTACGCGGCGCAGTCGCGGAAGGTCGCGATGCTGATCCACCGCGCCGAGCGGCGGAGCTCGCCCTTCGCTGGGTCGTCCGAGCCGATGCCGGCCCGGTGCACCGTCCAGGCGATGTCCCGCGCCTCGGCGTCGAGGTAGCGCATCACCGCCTCGTTGTCGGCGTGCTGACCGCGGTACGCGCGTGCGAGCGTCGCCCGCACGAGCCGCAGCACCGGTGCGAGCCGCCGGCCGGGAGGCGCGCTCAACCCGCCCGCCTGGTAGAGCAGGCGGGTGGCACCGCTCCGACGCATCGCCGGCACGAGCGCCCGGACGAAGGGCGTGTTGACCAGACGGTCACGCTGCGCGTCGACGTCCCCGAGCATCACGACGACGGCGGTCACACCGTCCAGCAGTGCGTCGAGGTCGAGGTCGTCGGGGACGGAGCCCGGTACGACCTCGAGGTCGTCGTGCTGGATCGTGAGCTTGGCCGGCGTGCGGGCGACGGCGCGCACCCGGTGTCCGGCGTCGAGGGCGAACTGCGTGAAGTGCTGGCCGGTCTGGCCCGTCGCGCCGAAGACGAGCAGGTGCTGTTGCGATGTCATGGTCCCAATCTAGGCACTGACTAGAAAATAGGCAATGCCTAGTCACGCGGTAGGGTGGAGCCATGCCGGATCGTCCCTTCCACCACGGGAACCTCCGCGCCGTCCTGCTCGACGAGGCCGTGACGGTCCTGCGTGAGGACGGTGTCGACGGGCTGTCCCTCCGTGACCTCGCGCGCCGTGCCGGTGTGAGCCACGGAGCGCCACGGAGCCACTTCGTCGATCGCCAGGCGCTCCTCGACGCCGTGGCCGAGCTCGGCTTCGATCGGCTGGCCACCGCGGTGCGCCGAGCGCTGGCCGGGGCCGGTGACCTGGACGACCGCTTCCGCCGGGTCGCCCTCGCGTACGTCGACTTCGCGATCGACGACGCCGCGCTGATGGACCTGATGTTCCAGGCGAAGACGACCACCCGGGCCGAATCGGTGCAGGCCGCCGCCTCGTCGCTGTTCGCCGTGCTCGACGGCGCGATGGGGAGCGCGGTGGCGGACGGCGGCGACGGCGACGCCCGGCACCTGTTCAAGCTCCTGTTCGCCGCCACCATGCAGGGGATCGCCGCGCTCGTGGTCTCGCGTCGGATCGACCGCGCCGAGGGGGAGCGGCTGGTGGACGCGGCGCTGGAGACGATGCTCCGCTCGGACCTCGGCTCCCGCGCGGTCGGCGCGGGCTGAGGCCGGTGCGGAGCGGGCTGACGGACGCACCCCGGTAGGCTCGACGGGTGACGATCCGCATCTCGCCGAGCATCCTGTCCGCCGACTTCGCGAACCTCGAACGCGAGCTCCACCGCATCGAGACCGCCGACCTGGTGCACGTCGACGTGATGGACAACCACTTCGTGCCGAACCTCACGCTGGGCCTGCCGATCGTGCAGCGCCTGCAGGAGGTCTCCCCGGTGCCGCTCGACGTCCACCTCATGATCACGAACGCCGACACCGAGGCGCCGAAGTACGCCGAGACCGGTGCGTCGAGCGTGACCTTCCACTTCGAGGCCGCCGACGATCCGGTGGCGACCGCCGCGGCGATCCGCTCGAACGGCGCCCGGGCGGCCGTCGCGGTGAAGCCGGGCACCCCGATCACCCAGGTGCTCCACCACCTCGACGCCTACGACATGATCCTGCTCATGACGGTCGAGCCCGGGTTCGGCGGCCAGGCGTTCATGCGCTCGGTGATGCCGAAGCTCGCCGACGCCCGTGCGGCGGTCGACGCCTCGGGGCTCGACGTCTGGCTCGAGGTCGACGGCGGGATCGCGGTCGACACGGTGCCCGAGGCGGTCCGCAGCGGTGCCGACACCCTCGTGGCAGGCTCCGCGGTGTACGGCGGCGAGCCGGCCGCGCGCATCGCGGACCTGCGCGAGGCGGCCGCGGCAGCACGCTCGTGACCGGACCGGCGACCGAGGTGACGGGCGTGACGGACACGAGCCGCGCCTCCCGTCCGGACGGTACGTCGGCCGTGTCGGCGGGGGACGGTAGCCTGGTGCGCGTGAAGACGTTCGACGACCTGTTCCAGGAGCTCACCGAGAAGGCGCGCACGCGCCCCGAGGGCTCCGGCACCGTCGCCGAACTGGACGCCGGCGTGCACCAGATCGGCAAGAAGATCGTGGAAGAAGCGGCCGAGGTCTGGATGGCGGCCGAGTACGAGGGCGACGAGCGCACCTCGGAGGAGATCTCGCAGCTCGTGTACCACCTGCAGGTGCTCATGGTGGCGAAGGGGCTCACCCCGGCGGACGTCTGGCGACATCTCTGATCCGCTGATCAGCCGCCGACCCTCCACCAGAAAGCAGACCCCCTGATGCTCCGCATCGCCGTGCCCAACAAGGGCTCCCTGTCCGAGACCGCGTCCGACATGCTGCGCGAGGCCGGGTACGCCGGCCGCCGCGACCCGAAGGCGCTCCACCTGCTCGACGAACGCAACGGCGTCGAGTTCTTCTTCCTCCGCCCGCGCGACATCGCCACGTACGTGGGTTCCGGCGCGCTCGACGTCGGCATCACCGGCCGCGACCTGCTGCTCGACTCCGGCTCCGCTGCGCACGAGGTCGACGCGCTCGGGTTCGCCGACTCGACGTTCCGGTTCGCCGGCACGCCCGGCCGGTTCAGCACGCTGCAGGACCTCGACGGTGTGCGGGTGGCGACGAGCTACCCCGGACTCGTGGGGGAGTTCCTCGCGAAGCACGGCGTCACCGCGACGCTCGTGAAGCTCGACGGCGCGGTCGAGAGCGCCGTGCGCCTCGGTGTCGCCGACGCCGTGGCCGACGTGGTCTCGACGGGCAGCACGCTCCGGGCCGCTGGCCTCGAGATCTTCGGGCCGGTCATCCTCGAGTCGACCGCGCTCCTCATCTCCACCGACGAGACGATCCCCGGCATCGACGTCCTGCGACGCCGACTGCAGGGCGTGCTCGTCGCGCGCGGCTACGTGATGCTCGACTACGACATCCCCACCGGGCTCCTCGAGCAGGCGACCGCCGTCGCCTCGGGCATCGAGTCGCCGACGGTCTCGCCGCTGCACGGTCGCGACTGGTCGGCCGTCCGCGTGATGATCCCGCGCGACGACGCGAACCTCATCATGGACGCGCTGTACGACCTCGGCGCGCGCGCCATCCTCGTCAGCCCGATCCACGCCGCACGACTGTGACCGGGGTCTCCGTCCGGGTCATCCCCTGCCTGGACGTCAAGGGCGGCCGGGTCGTCAAGGGCGTCAACTTCCTGGACCTGCAGGACGCCGGTGACCCGGTCGAGCTCGCCGCGCGCTACTACGAGCAGGGCGCGGACGAGCTGACCTTCCTCGACGTGGGTGCCACGGTCGAGAACCGCGCGACGATGTACGACACGGTGACGCGCACGGCCGAGCAGGTGTTCATCCCGCTCACCGTCGGTGGCGGCGTCCGGAGCGTCGACGACGTGTCGCGGCTGCAGCAGTGCGGCGCGGACAAGATCGGCGTGAACAGTGCGGCGATCGCGCGGCCGGACCTCGTCGGCGAGATCGCGGACCGGTTCGGCGCGCAGGCCGTCGTGCTCTCCCTGGACATCAAGCGGTCCGACCGGATGCCGTCGGGCTTCGTCGTGACGACCCACGGCGGTCGGACCGAGTCGGACCTCGACGCGCTCGCCTGGGCGCGCGAGGCCGTCGAGCGCGGCGCGGGGGAGCTCCTCGTCAACTCGATCGACGCGGACGGCACGAAGAACGGGTTCGACGTCGAGCTCGTGGCAGCGGTGCGCGCGGTCGCGTCGGTCCCGGTCATCGCTTCGGGAGGCGCGGGTCGGCTCGAGCACTTCGCCCCCGCGATCGAGGCGGGCGCGGATGCCGTCCTCGCCGCCAGCGTCTTCCACCGCGGCGAGATGACCATCGGTGACGTGAAGGCCGCGCTGCGCGCGACCGGGCACGCCGTCCGCTGATCCGCCGCCGTAGGCTAGGAGTCTCATGACCGACAGCACCAGCACCAGCACGGACGCGGTCCTCGACCGCGCGCGGTTCGGTGCGGACGGGCTGCTCCCCGCCATCGTGCAAGAGGAGTCGTCGAAGGACGTCCTCATGCTCGGCTACATGGACCGAGAAGCCCTGCGCCGCACCCTGACCGAGGGACGGGTGACCTTCTGGTCGCGGTCCCGGAACGAGTACTGGCGCAAGGGCGACACCTCGGGGCACGCGCAGTACGTGCGCGGGGCGGCGTTCGACTGCGACGCGGACACGCTCCTCGTGACCGTCGAACAGGTCGGTGCCGCGTGCCACACCGGCGCGCACCGCTGCTTCGACGTCGACCCCCTCGAGCCCGTGACGGCGTCCGCGCCCGACGGCGCCGCGTCCGATCTCGCTGGAGCGCCGTCCGACCTCGCTGGTGCGCCGTCCGCTCTCGCTGGTGGGGCCGTGGAGGAGACCCGATGAGCACCGCGACGCTCTCCGACACGCCGCACACGACCTCCCGTCCGGAGTTCGACGCCCTGCTCGACGCCCACCGCGTCGTCCCCGTCGTGCGCGCGCTCTACGCCGACAGCGAGACGCCGGTCGGTGTCTACCGGAAGCTCGCCGACGGTCGGCCCGGTACCTTCCTGCTCGAGTCCGCCGGGCAGGGGGGCCTCTGGTCGCGCTGGTCCTTCGTCGGGGTGCGCAGCTTCGGCGTCCTCACCCAGGACGGCGACCGTGCCGCGTGGATCGACACCGGCATCCCGGCGTCCCGCGCCGTGGACTCGCTCGACGGCGAGCCGCTCGAGGTCCTGGCGCGGCTGCACGAGCGCTGGGCGACCCCCCGGATCCCCGGCACCCCGCCGCTCGTCGGTGGCACCGTCGGGTTCATCGGCTGGGAGGCCGTCCGTCAGCTCGAGCACCTGCCGAACGTGCCGCCGGCCGACTTCGACGTCCCGGGGCAGGCCCTCGCGTTCGTGTCCGAGCTCGCCGCGCTCGACCACCGCACCGGGCTCGTCCTGCTCGTCGCCAGCGTGCTGAACGACGGTGTCGACGACGCCGAGGCGCTGTGGGCGGACGCCCAGGCGCGACTCGACCGGATGCAGGCCGACCTCGTGCAGCCCTCCGCCGCGACCGTCGCCGAGGCGTTCGACATCGCCGAGCCGACGCCGACCCACCGGTCCACCCCCGCGGACTACATGGCGGCCGTCGAGCGGTCGAAGGGCTTCATCCGCGACGGGGACGTCTTCCAGGTCGTCATCTCACAGCGGTTCGACCACGAGGTCACCGCGGATCCCCTCGACGTCTACCGCGTGCTGCGGACGCTCAACCCGAGCCCGTACATGTACTTCCTGTCGCTGGCGGACACCGCCGACGAGCGCTTCTGGATCGTCGGTGCTTCGCCTGAGGCCCTGGTCAAGGTGCAGGACGGCCGGGCGATCACCCACCCGATCGCCGGGTCGCGTCCGCGCGGCGCCACACCCGAGGCGGACGTCCGTCTCGGCGAGGACCTGCTCGAGGACCCGAAGGAGCGCGCCGAGCACCTCATGCTCGTCGACCTGGCGCGCAACGACCTGCAGAAGGTCTGCGAGCCGGGCACGGTCGCCGTGACCGAGTTCATGACGGTCGAGCGGTTCAGCCACATCATGCACCTGGTGTCGAGCGTCGAGGGCGCCGTGCGGCCCGGGGCCTCGGCGATCGACGTGTTCCGAGCGACCTTCCCGGCCGGCACCCTCTCCGGGGCGCCGAAGCCGCGGGCGCTCGAGATCATCGACGAGCTCGAACCCGCGAAGCGTGGGGCCTACGCGGGCGTGGTCGGCTACTTCGACTTCGCCGGCGACGCCGACCTCGCGATCGCGATCCGCAGCGCCCTCATCAAGGACGGTGTGGCACGCGTGCAGGCCGGGGCCGGGCTCGTGGCCGACTCCGACCCCGAGACCGAGCACATCGAGGCCGTGAACAAGGCCGCGGCACCGCTGCGGGCCATCGCGACCGCGAACCGGATGCGCGGGGTGCACTCGTGACGGCCCGCCGCTCCCGGCCGCTCGTCGTCGTCGCCGGCCTCGCCGTGGCGGGCATCATCATGCTCTCGTGGACGCAGACCTGGTTCACGGTCCACCTCCACGCGGGCGCTGCCGTCGCCGCGAAGGTGGACGCCGACGGTGCGGCCGCGGTCCCGCAGTACACCGCCCTGGCGATCGCGAGCCTCGCGCTCTTCCTGGCGATGACCATCGCCGGTCGGGTCGTCCGGATCGTGCTCGCCGCCGTCGAGATCCTGCTCGGCGTCGGCGTGGTGGTGTCCGGCATCACCGCCCTGGCCGACCCGGTCGCCGCAGCGAAGGGCGCCGTGGGCGAGGTCGCGGGCGTCGCGGACCTGTCCGCCGTCCGCCGGGCCGTGTCGAGCGTGGACGTGTCGGCGTGGCCGGTCGTCGGCATCGTCGGCGGCGTGCTCGCGGTGGCCCTCGGGGTCGTCGTGCTCGTCGTGCAGCGGTCCTGGCCGGGGCCGAGCCGGAAGTACGGTGCGGCCACCGCGGGTGCGGCGGCGGATGCCCGTGCGGTGGCGCCGGTCGAGCGTGACGCCGTCGTCGACTGGGACGACCTGAGCGCCGGCGTCGACCCGACCTCGGACGCGGTCGCGGGCCCCGACCGCGCAGCCGCGGGCCCCGACGACGCGAGCGCGGACGCTGCCGGAGCGGCCCCGGACGACACGGTAGGATCGAACGGACGCCGGTCGAACGACGGCGTCGAAGCAGAACGAGGAGCACCGTGAGCAACACTGAGCCCGCAGAACTCGGCGAAGGCCACTCGCCGGCAGCCTGGACCGCCGTCGTGATCATGCTGATCGGATTCGCGGCCGGCACGCTGTTCTTCTGGTTCGACCAGCCGTGGGGCGTCTGGGCCTCCGCCGGCGTGGTGCTCATCGGCCTCATCGTCGGTGGCGTCATGAAGAAGGCGGGCTACGGCGTCGACGGCCCGAAGTTCGTCCCCAAGCACCACTCCGAGTAGGTCCGGCATGCCGAACGTGCTCGAGACCCTCGTCGCGGGCGCGCTCGAGGACGCCGCGGCCCGTCGCGTCGACCGTCCGTACGCGGACGTCGAACGCGACCTGGACCGCGTCGCGTCCCCGCTCGACGCCCTCACGTTCCTGGCCCCCGGCGACCGGGTGAAGATCCTCGCCGAGGTCAAGCGTGCCAGCCCGTCCCGCGGGTCCATGGCCCCGATCGAGGACCCCGCGTCCCTCGCCGCCGACTACGAGCGTGGCGGAGCGTCGACGATCAGCGTCCTGACCGAGGGGCGCAAGTTCCTCGGCAGCCTCGCCGACCTCGAAGCGGTCAAGGCACGGGTGGGCGTCCCCGTCCTCCGCAAGGACTTCATCGCCGACCCGTACCAGGTGATCGAGGCCCGGGCGTCCGGTGCCGACGTCGTCCTGCTCATCGTGGCGGCGCTCGAGCAGCAGCACCTGGTCGAGCTCCACACCCTGGCGGAAGAACTCGGCATGCGCGTCCTGGTCGAGGCGCACTCGGCGGACGAGGTCTCGCGCGGCCTCGACGCCGGCGCCCGGATCCTCGGGGTGAACGCCCGCGACCTGACCGACTTCTCGCTCGACCGCGACCTGTTCGGATCGCTCGCCGACCGCATCCCCGACGGGGTCGTGCGCGTCGCCGAGTCCGCGGTCGCCGGTCCGGCCGACGTCGCGCACTACCGTGCCGCCGGCGCCGACGTCGTCCTGGTGGGAGAGGCGCTCGTGACGGGCGACGACCCCGCTGCCACACTCGCGTCGTTCATCGCAGCCGCCGACCGCGACTGACCGACGACAGCATCCATCCCAGCCCGGTTCGCCGGGCGTGTCCCGGGAGACCCATCGTGACCTCACTCCGCGACCTGCACGGACCGTACTTCGGCGACTTCGGCGGGCGGTTCGTCCCCGAGTCGCTCGTCCTCGCGCTCGACGAACTCGAAGCGGCCTTCCGCGAGGCCTGGGCGGACCCGGCCTTCCGCGACGAGCTCGACACGCTCCAGCGCGACTACACCGGGCGGCCCTCGATCATCACCGAGGTGCCCCGGTTCGCCAAGCACGCCGGCGGTGCCCGGATCATCCTCAAGCGCGAGGACCTCAACCACACCGGCTCGCACAAGATCAACAACGTGCTCGGTCAGGCCCTCGTGGCCAAGCGCCTCGGCAAGACGCGCCTCATCGCCGAGACCGGCGCCGGCCAGCACGGCGTGGCGACGGCCACCGCGGCGGCGCTGTTCGGCATGGACTGCGTCGTGTACATGGGCGCCGTCGACACCGAGCGCCAGGCGTTGAACGTCGCCCGGATGCGGCTGCTCGGTGCCGAGGTGATCCCGGTCGAGACGGGCTCCCGCACGCTGAAGGACGCCATCAACGACGCCCTGCGCGACTGGGTCGCCAACGTCGACTCCACGCACTACCTGCTCGGCACCGTCGCCGGCCCGCACCCGTTCCCCGAGATGGTGCGCGAGTTCCACAAGGTCATCGGCGAAGAGGCTCGCCAGCAGGTCCTCGACCGGGTCGGGCGCCTGCCGGACGCGGTCGCCGCGTGCGTCGGCGGCGGCTCGAACGCCATGGGCATCTTCGAGGCCTTCCTCGACGACGAGTCCGTTGCGCTGCACGGCTTCGAGGCCGGTGGCGACGGCGTCGAGACCGGTCGGCACGCCGCGAGCATCACGCTCGGTCGCGAGGGGGTCCTCCAGGGCACGAAGTCCTACCTCATGCAGGACGAGGACGGCCAGACGATCGAGAGCCACAGCATCTCCGCCGGGCTCGACTACCCGAGCGTCGGGCCGGAGCACGCCTACCTCGCCTCGATCGGGCGTGCGAAGTACGAGCCGATCACCGACGACGAGGCCATGGAGGCCTTCCGCCTGCTGAGCCGCACCGAGGGCATCCTGCCGGCGATCGAGTCGTCGCACGCCCTCGCCGGGGCGATCAAGCTCGGCACGGAGCTCGGCCCAGAGGGCGTCATCCTCGTGAACCTGTCCGGCCGGGGCGACAAGGACGTCGCGTCCGCCAGTCGCTACTTCGGCATCCTCGACGAGAACGCGGTGCAGCTGTGACCACGAACCAGACGGTCGCGACGACGATCGACACCGCCAACGCCGAGCGCGCGGGGGCCGTCGTCGGCTACCTGCCCGCCGGCTACCCCGACGTGCAGACGAGCGTCGACGCGGCCGTGGCCCTGGCCGAGAACGGCGTCGACGTCATCGAGCTCGGCCTGCCGTACTCCGACCCGGTGATGGACGGCCCGGTCATCCAGCGGGCGGCAGAGGAGAGCCTGGCGAACGGCTTCCGCGTCGCGCAGGTCTTCGACGCCGTGCACCAGATCACCGAGCGGGCGAACGTGCCCGTGCTCGTGATGACCTACTGGAACCCGGTGCTCCGGTACGGCGTCGAGCGGTTCGCCGACGACCTCGTCGCCGCGGGTGCCGCCGGGCTCATCACGCCGGACCTCATCCCCGACGAGGGCGCCGAGTGGATCCGCGAGTCGGAGCGCACCGGCCTGGACCGGGTGTTCCTCGCGGCCCCGTCCTCGTCGGACACGCGCATGCAGCAGGCGGTCCGGTCCAGCCGCGGGTTCGTCTACGCCGTCTCCACGATGGGCGTCACCGGCGCGCGCGAGGGCGTGGACGTCGCAGCCCGCACCGTCGTGTCGCGGCTCCGCGACGCCGGGGTCGAGCGCACGTGCGTCGGTCTCGGCATCTCGACGGCGGAGCAGGTCGGCGAGGTCCTCGAGTACGCCGACGGCGCGATCATCGGGTCCGCCTTCGTCCGGGCCCTCGCGGACCTCGGTGTGCAGGGCGTGGCCGACCGCGCAGCCGACCTCACCTCGGGCGCGCAGCGCCGCTGACGTCCAGGAGGCGCGGTGCCGGCGACCCCGTCGGCCCACCTGCACCGCGGTGCGGGTGAGCGACGCGTCCCGCCCGCACCGCGCCTGGCGTCGGTCACAGTTTCCACAGGACCGGGCCCTCGGTTCCTGACGCACGCACCTCCCGCGCTACAGTGAGCGGGGCCGACGGCACGTCGGCACCGCGCCCAGCCAGCACCGAAAGGCGACAGCACCTCCATGCCCCTCCTGAGCATCCCGAGCCCGAGCACCGCGTGGCAGTACTTCGACCTGACCGCCTGGCTGCGCGACGCGTTCGGTTGGTCGCTGCCGCTCGACTTCCGCATCCACGCCTACGCGATGTGCATCCTGCTCGGCATCGTCGCCGCCGTCATCCTCGCGAACCGGCGGCTCAACGCGCGCGGCGTCGAGCGCTGGATCATCATCGACATCGCGATCTGGGCCGTCCCCGCCGGGATCATCGGCGGTCGCCTGTTCCACGTGTTCACCCACGTCAGCGACTACTTCGGTCCCGGGCGCGACCCGCTGTCCTTCCTCTACATCTGGGAGGGCGGCCTCGCCATCTTCGGCGCGCTCATCCTCGGTTCGGTCGGCGCCTACATCGGCTGCCGCCAGGTCGGCCTGCGGTTCACCGCGTTCATCGACGCCGTCGTGCCGGGCGTGCTGCTCGCCCAGGCGTTCGGTCGCCTCGGCAACTACTTCAACCACGAGCTCTTCGGCATGCCGACCAGCCTGCCGTGGGGCCTGCAGATCGAGTCGTCGAACGCGGCGTTCCCGAAGGGCCTGCCCGAGGGCACGCTCTTCCACCCGACGTTCCTCTACGAGATCATCTGGAACGTCGTCGGCGTCGTCGTGATCCTGCTGCTCGACAAGAAGTTCCGCCTGCAGTGGGGCAAGGTCCTGTCGCTCTACCTGATCTGGTACGGCATCGGTCGCTCGGTCCTCGAGTCCATCCGCGTCGACACGAGCGAGACGTTCTTCGGCATCCGGACGAACGTGTGGATGTCCTTCGCGGCGATCCTGCTGGGCATCATCATCTTCCTCGTCCAGTCCAAGCGGCACCTCGGCAAGGAGCCGAGTCCGTACCTGCCCGGTCGCGAGCCCCGCTCGAAGTCCGGGGTAGACTCGGACGACACCTGGTCAGAGTCCGACGACGACGCTCCGGCGGCCGTCACCGACTCCGATCCGGTCACCAGCAGCACCGCTGGCCGCGCGTAGGAAGCACCCCTCCTGCGTGACCGATCGCGATCGGTCACGAGTGTCAGCAGCACCTCCCGGACCCACCACAAGCGGGTCCGACACCTCGCACGCCGCCAGGGCAACTCACTGACGGCGGGCACGGGCACCAGTCCCGCCCATCTGGGCGGAACGCACCACCGGGCCACCGCTGTCCCTGTTCCACTTCCTCGTGAGGACGGTTCCCCATGGCGCTCCAGCCACCCCAGTCCCCGGCGGCACTCGTGCCGCCGCACCGTCGGTTCTCCGCGATCCCGGACGCCACGGGCATGTACGACCCGGCGAACGAGAAGGACGCGTGCGGCCTGGCGATGGTCGCGACGCTCCGCGGCACGGCCGGGCACGACATCGTCGACGCCGCCCTCGGTGCGCTGCGCAACCTCGAACACCGGGGCGCGGTCGGTTCGGACGCCGGGACCGGTGACGGTGCGGGCATCCTCTGCCAGGTGCCCGACGAGTTCTTCCGCGCCGAGGTGTCCTTCGACCTTCCAGCAGCGGGGGAGTACGCGGTCGGTACCGCGTACCTGCCCGTCGACGAGGACGACCGGCACGCGGTGAAGGGCGCCGTCGAGCGACTGGCGCGTGAAGAGGGCCTGCGCGTCCTCGGCTGGCGCGACGTCCCCGTCCGACCCGAGGTCCTCGGCACCCTGGCCCGAGCGGCGATGCCCGCGTTCGAGCAGCTGTTCGTCGCCTCGATCCGGCACGACGTGCACGGCGCGTCGTGGAGCGGCGTCGCGCTCGACCGCCAGGCCTTCCGCCTCCGGAAGCGTGCCGAGCACGACACCGAGGTCTACTTCATGTCGCTGTCGAGCCGGACCATGGTCTACAAGGGCATGGTCACGACGCTCCAGCTCGAGCCGTTCTACCCGGACCTCAGCGACGAGCGCTTCGCGTCGAAGCTCGCGATCGTGCACTCCCGCTACTCCACGAACACGTTCCCCTCGTGGCCGCTCGCGCAGCCGTTCCGCACGCTCGCGCACAACGGTGAGATCAACACCGTCCGTGGCAACCGCAACTGGATGCGGGCCCGGCAGTCGCAGCTGCAGAGCGAACTGCTCGGCGACATGGCGCCCCTGCTGCCGATCGTCAGCCCGGGCGCCAGCGACTCGGCGTCCTTCGACGAGGTGCTCGAGCTCCTGACGCTCACCGGCAGGTCGCTGCCGCACGCGGTGTCGATGATGGTTCCTGAAGCGTGGGAGAACCAGGTCGGGATGGACCCCGAGCTCCGGGCGTTCTACGAGTACCACTCGATGCTCATGGAGCCGTGGGACGGCCCGGCAGCCATCACGTTCACCGACGGCACGCTCGTCGGCGCCACCCTCGACCGCAACGGCCTGCGCCCCGGTCGCTTCCTGGTGACCGACGACGGTCTGATCGTCATGGGGTCCGAGACGGGCGTCATCGACGTGCCGGCCGACAAGGTCGTGCGCAAGGGCCGGCTCCGTCCCGGCCGGATGTTCCTCGTCGACACCGAGGCCGGTCGCATCATCGAGGACGACGAGGTCAAGCGCGAGCTGGCCACGTCCGGCCCGTGGGGCGAGTGGCTCGACGGCGGCCGGATCAACCTCGGTGACCTGCCGGACCGCGAGCACATCGTGCACACGCCCGCGTCGGTGACCCGTCGGCAGCGCGCGTTCGGCTACACCGAGGAAGAGGTCCGCATCCTGCTGCGTCCGATGGCGCACACCGGAGCGGAGCCGCTCGGTGCGATGGGCTCGGACACGCCGATCGCGGTGCTGTCCCAGCGTCCCCGGCTGCTCTTCGACTACTTCACCCAGCAGTTCGCCCAGGTGACGAACCCGCCGCTCGACTCGATCCGCGAGCAGGTCATCACCTCGATGGGCATGGGACTCGGTCCGGAGCGCAACCTCCTGAGCGCCGGCCCCGAGCACGCGAAGCAGATCACGCTCGACTTCCCCGTGATCGACAACGACGAGCTCGCCAAGATCCAGCACTTCGAGACCGAGTCCGGTCGCCACCTGACCGTGACGATCAAGGGCCTGTACCGCGTCGACGCCGGCAAGAAGGCCATGCAGAAGCGCATCGCCGCGGTCTGCGACGAGGTCGACGCGGCGATCGAAGCCGGCAAGCAGTTCATCGTGCTCTCCGACCGCGACGGCAACGCCGAACAGGCACCGGTGCCCAGCCTGCTGCTGCTCGCCGCCGTGCACCACCACCTGATCCGCACCGAGCAGCGCATGAAGGTCGGGCTCATCGTCGAGGCCGGTGACGTGCGCGAGGTCCACCACGTCGCGACCCTCATCGGCTACGGCGCGTCGGCCATCAACCCGTACCTCGCGATGGAGACCTGCGAGATCCTCGTCCGCCAGGGCATGATCAGCGGCATCACGCCGGAGCAGGCCGTCAAGAACGTGATCAAGGCGCTCGGCAAGGGCGTGCTGAAGATCATGTCGAAGATGGGCATCTCGACGGTGTCGAGCTACGCCGGCGCGCAGGCGTTCGAGGCCGTCGGGCTCAGCCAGGAGTTCGTCGACCGGTACTTCACCGGGACCTCGTCGATCCTCGGCGGCGTCGGCATCGAGGTCATCGCGAAGGAGAACGCCGAGCGGCACGCCCAGGCGTACCCGCAGGACGGCGCGGTCCTCTCGCACGAGCGCCTGCAGACCGGCGGCGAGTACCAGTGGCGTCGCGAAGGCCCGCCGCACCTCTTCAACCCGGACACCGTGTTCCGGCTGCAGCACGCGACGCGCTCCCGTCGCTACGACATCTTCCGCGAGTACTCGCAGGCGGTCGACGACCAGTCCGAGCAGCTGATGACGCTCCGCGGCCTCTTCCGCTTCGCGCAGGGTGCCCGCAAGCCGGTCCCGCTGGACGAGGTCGAGCCGATCGAGTCGATCGTCAAGCGGTTCAACACCGGTGCGATGTCCTACGGGTCCATCTCGAAGGAAGCCCACGAGACGCTCGCGATCGCGATGAACCGTCTCGGCGGCCGGTCGAACACGGGCGAGGGCGGCGAGGACGTCGACCGCCTGCTCGACCCCGAGCGTCGGAGCGCGATCAAGCAGGTCGCGTCCGGGCGGTTCGGCGTCACGAGCATGTACCTGACGCACGCGACCGACATCCAGCTGAAGATGGCGCAGGGTGCGAAGCCGGGCGAGGGCGGGCAGCTGCCCCCGACCAAGGTGTACCCGTGGGTGGCCCGCACCCGGCACGCGACCGCGGGTGTCGGCCTGATCTCGCCGCCGCCGCACCACGACATCTACTCGATCGAGGACCTCAAGCAGCTGATCTTCGACGTCAAGCGGGCGAACCCGTCCGCACGCGTCCACGTGAAGCTCGTGAGCCAGTCGGGCATCGGGGCCGTGGCCGCCGGTGTGACGAAGGCCCTCGCCGACGTCGTCCTGGTCTCCGGGCACGACGGCGGCACCGGTGCGTCGCCGCTGAACTCGCTCAAGCACGCGGGCACCCCGTGGGAGATCGGCCTCGCCGAGACGCAGCAGACGCTCATGCTCAACGGCATGCGCGACCGCGTCGTCGTGCAGGTCGACGGGCAGATGAAGACCGGCCGTGACGTCGTCGTGGCCGCGCTGCTCGGCGCCGAGGAGTACGGCTTCGCGACCGCGCCGCTCGTGGTCGAGGGCTGCATCCTTATGCGGGTGTGCCACCTCGACACGTGCCCGGTCGGCGTCGCGACCCAGAACCCCGAGCTCCGCAAGCGCTTCAGCGGCAAGCCGGAGTTCGTCGTGAACTTCTTCGAGTTCATCGCGCAAGAGGTCCGCGAGCTCCTCGCCGAGCTCGGCTTCCGGTCCCTCGAAGAGGCGATCGGCCACGCTGACGCCCTCGACGTCGACCGCGCGGTCGAGCACTGGAAGGCGTCCGGCCTCGACCTCGAGCCCGTGCTCAAGGGACCGCGGTTCGACGCCGACGAGCCCCGCCGGCACCAGCGCGACCAGGACCACGAGCTGGAGCAGCACTTCGACGTGCAGCTCATCCAGCAGACGGCCGACGTCCTCGAGCACGGCGGGACGATCGCGCTCGACCTGCCGATCCGGAACACGGAGCGCGCTGTCGGCACGATGCTCGGCCACGAGGTCACGCTCCGCCACGGCGAGAACGGCCTGCCGTCGGGGTCGATCGACGTGACGTTGCGCGGTTCCGCCGGGCAGTCGCTCGGTGCGTTCCTGCCGGCGGGCATCACGCTCCGCCTGGTCGGGGACAGCAACGACTACGTCGGCAAGGGGCTGTCCGGCGGCGACATCGTCGTGCGTCCCGACGCGGGCAGTGGCTTCGACCCCGCGCAGAACGTCATCGCCGGCAACGTCATCGGCTACGGCGCGACCCAGGGCAGCATGTTCATCCGCGGCATCGTGGGCGAACGCTTCCTGGTGCGCAACTCCGGTGCGACCGCCGTCGTCGAGGGCGTGGGGGACCACGCGCTCGAGTACATGACCGGTGGGCTCGCCCTGATCCTCGGCGAGACGGGTCGGAACCTCGGTGCCGGCATGTCCGGCGGGACCGCGTACGTCCGCGGCCTGCGGGAAGAGCACGTGAACACCGACTCGCTCGCGTCCGGTGAACTCCGGCTCGAGCCGCTCGACAGCGCCGACGTCGAGATCGTGAACGACCTGCTCGCGCGGCACGCTGCCGAGACCGGGTCGACCCTCGCGAGCGAACTGCTCGAGTCCGGTGACCTGAGCGACTTCGTCAAGGTGCTGCCGCGGGACTACGCAGCCGTGCTCGAGACCCGACAGCAGGCCGTCGACGAGGGCCTCGACCCGGACGGCGACGTCGTCTGGAACCGCATTCTGGAGGTGACCGGTGGCTGACCCCAAGGGATTCCTGAAGGTCCAGGAGCGCGAGCTCCCGGCCCGACGACCCGTGCCCGTGCGGCTCATGGACTGGAAAGAGGTCTACGAGCAGCAGGAGTCCGGCGCGCTCAAGCGACAGGCCGGACGCTGCATGGACTGCGGCGTCCCGTTCTGCCACCAGGGGTGCCCGCTCGGCAACCTCATCCCCGAGTGGAACGACCTCACCTGGCGCGGCGAGGGCCGGCAGGCGATCGAGCGACTCCACGCGACGAACAACTTCCCGGAGTTCACGGGTCGGCTCTGCCCGGCACCGTGCGAGGCGTCCTGCGTGCTCGGCATCAACCAGCCGCCGGTGACGATCAAGCAGGTCGAGGTCTCGATCATCGACGAGGCGTTCCAGAACGGCTGGGTCACGCCCCACCCGCCGGAGCGCCTGACCGGCAAGACCGTCGCGGTCGTCGGGTCCGGTCCCGCCGGGCTCGCCGCCGCACAGCAGCTGACCCGCGCCGGCCACACCGTCGCGGTGTACGAGCGCGACGACCGCATCGGTGGTCTGCTCCGCTACGGCATCCCGGACTTCAAGATGGAGAAGCGTCAGATCGACGCGCGGCTCGCCCAGATGCAGGCCGAGGGCACCCGCTTCCGTGCGGGCGTCGAGATCGGGCGCGACATCACCTGGGACGACCTGAAGTCCCGGTACGACGCGGTCGTCGTCGCCACCGGCGCCACGGTCCCGCGCGACCTGCCGATCCCGGGGCGCGACCTCGCCGGCGTGCACTTCGCGATGGACTACCTCGTGCAGCAGAACAAGGCGAACGCCGGCACGACCGTCGACAACCAGGTCACGGCCGAGGGCAAGCACGTCGTCGTCATCGGCGGCGGCGACACCGGTGCGGACTGCATCGGGACCGCCCACCGGCAGGGTGCGCTCAGCGTGACGAACCTCGCGATCGGCAAGCAGCCGCCGCTGGAGCGTCCGTCCGAGCAGCCGTGGCCGATGTTCCCGACCGTGTTCGAGGTCACGAGCGCCCATGAAGAGGGCGGCGAACGCCACTACCTCGCGTCCACCGTCGAGTTCCTCGCGAACGAGGCCGGCGAGGTCCGGGCGCTCCGCGTCGCCGAGACCGAGTACCTCGACGGCCGCCGGGTCCCGAAGGCCGGCAGCGAGCGCGAGATCCCCGCGGACCTCGTCCTCGTCGCCATGGGCTTCACCGGTCCCGAGACCGACACGCTGGCGCCGCAGCTCGGACTGCCCGTGACGGTCTCCGGTGCCGTCGCCCGCCAGGCCGACTACACGACCAACGAGCCGGGCGTCTTCGTCGCGGGCGACGCCGGTCGTGGGCAGTCGCTCATCGTGTGGGCGATCGCCGAGGGCCGGGCCGCCGCCGCGAAGGTCGACGAGTACCTCGAGGGCTCGACGATCCTCCCGGCTCCGGTCAAGGCGACCGACCGGGCGATCTCGGTCTGACGATGGACGTCCACCCGATGCCCACCCAGCAGTGAGCGACAGGCCACCGGCACTCGATAGGGTGCTGGTGGCCTCGCTTCGTTCCGCGCGGCCCCACAGCGCGGAAACCCAAGCACCATCCACCACCACGAAGGAATCCATTGAGACGCGCAAAGATCGTTTCGACGCTCGGACCGGCAACGTCGGAGTACGAGACCGTCAAGGAGATCATCGAGGCAGGCGTCGACGTCGCCCGCCTCAACCTCAGCCACGGTGACTACAGCGTCCACGAGGCCAACTACGAGAACGTCCGTCGCGCCGCCGAGGAGCTCGGCAAGCCCGTCGCGATCCTCGTCGACCTGCAGGGTCCGAAGATCCGCCTCGCGAAGTTCGCCGACGGCCCGCACGACCTCGCGGTCGGCGACGTGTTCACCATCACCACCGAGGACGTCCCCGGCTCGAAGGAGATCTGCGGCACGACCTTCAAGGGCCTCCCGCAGGACGTCAAGCCCGGTGACCCGCTGCTCATCGACGACGGCCGGGTCCGCCTCCGCGTGCTCGACACCGACGGCGTGCGCGTCCGCACCGAGGTCGTCGTCGGCGGCACCGTGTCCAACAACAAGGGCATCAACCTGCCCGGCGTCGCCGTGAACGTCCCCGCGCTCAGCGAGAAGGACGAGGCGGACCTCCGCTGGGGCATCCGCCAGGGCGCCGACCTCATCGCGCTGTCGTTCGTGCGCAACGCCGCCGACGTCGAGCGTGCGCACGAGATCATGGACGAAGAGGGCAAGCGCCTCCCCGTGATCGCGAAGATCGAGAAGCCGCAGGCCGTCGACGCGCTCGAGGAGATCATCGACGCGTTCGACAGCATCATGGTCGCCCGCGGTGACCTCGGTGTGGAGCTCCCGCTCGAGGCCGTCCCGATCGTGCAGAAGCGCGCCGTCGAGCTCGCCCGCCGCATGGCGAAGCCGGTCATCGTCGCGACCCAGATGCTCGAGTCGATGATCTCGTCGCCGATCCCGACCCGCGCCGAGACCTCCGACGTCGCGAACGCCGTGCTCGACGGCGCGGACGCGGTCATGCTCTCGGGCGAGACCAGCGTCGGCGAGTACCCGGTGCAGACGGTCCGCACGATGGCCCGCATCGTCGAGTCCACCGAGGACCACGGCCTCGAGCGCATCGCGCCGCTCGGCACCAAGCCGCGCACCCTCGGCGGGGCGATCACGCTCGCCGCGGTCGAGATCGCGGAGTTCACCGAGGCCTCGTACCTCTGCGTGTTCACCGAGTCCGGCGACTCGGCCCGACGCATGTCGCGTCTGCGCCACGGCCTGCCGATCATCGCGTTCACCCCGAACGAGGCGACGCGTCGCCGCATGGCCCTCACCTGGGGTGTCCGCTCGTTCCTCGTCGAGCGCAAGACCCACACCGACGAGCTCTTCTCGCAGGTGGACGACGTCCTCCTCGAGAACGGCCTCGCCGCCCCCGGGGACCGCGTCATCGTGACGGCCGGTTCCCCTCCCGGCATCGAGGGGTCGACGAACGACCTGCGCGTGCACCGCGTGGGCGACGCCCACGCCGAGGCCGCTCCGGCCTACGTGCGCGACTGACGTCGCGTCGCGTCCCGACAGGGCGCGGACGGGAGGCGCGGTGCGGCGACGCACGCAGCCTCCGGTCCGCGCCCTGTCGCGTTCCGCCCCGCGGCCGCGTGACCACGCGGTCGCGCGAGCGGGCAGGATGGCCGGTGTGAGCCTCCAGTCCCGACCCACCGCCCAGCGCACCGACGTCCGACGCTGGCGCCGCTACCTGGCGGACGAACGGGCGGAAGCCGCCGTCTACCGGAACCTCGCCGCCCGGCGACACGGTGAGGAACGCGAGATCCTGTCCGCCCTGGCCGAGGCCGAGGGCCGGCACGAACAGCACTGGCTCGACCTGCTCGGCGACGACGTGGGTCGGCCGCAGCGCGGGAGCCTCCGCACCCGGGTGCTCGCGTCGCTGGCGAAGCGGTTCGGGTCGGTGTTCGTCCTCGCGCTCATGCAGCGCGCCGAGGACCGCTCGCCCTACGCCGACGACGCCGACGCGACCGCGAGCATGGCGGCCGACGAACGGATCCACGGCGAGGTCGTCCGCGGGCTCGCCAACCGCGGGCGGATGCGTCTGTCCGGCACCTTCCGAGCCGCGGTGTTCGGCGCGAACGACGGCCTCGTGTCGAACCTGGCGCTCATCATCGGCGTCAGCGCGTCCGGGGCGGACCGGCACTTCGTCCTCCTGAGCGGCATCGCGGGACTCCTCGCCGGCGCGCTGTCGATGGGGGCGGGGGAGTACGTCTCGGTGCGGTCGCAGCGCGAGCTCCTCACGGCATCGGCCCCGCACCCCGAAGCCGGCCGGGCCGTCGCGGACCTCGACGTCGACGCGAACGAGCTCGCCCTCGTGTACCGGGCTCGGGGCATGTCCGAGGCCGAGGCCCAGCAGCACGCCGACGACGTCCTCGGCGGAGCCGCGGTGACGGGCACGGCGCCGGTGGACGACCACGAGGCCATCGGCAACGGCATGAGCGCGGCGGTCTCGAGCTTCTGCTTCTTCGCGTCGGGGGCGATCATCCCGGTGCTCCCGTACCTGTTCGGCCTCGAGGGGTGGGCGGCGATCGCGGTCGCGGCGCTCCTCGTCGGGATCGCCCTGCTCGGCACGGGCGCGGTGGTCGGCGTGCTGAGCGGTGCGTCGCCGCTGCGTCGGGCGCTCCGGCAGCTCGCGATCGGGTTCGGTGCGGCAGCGGTCACCTACGGGCTCGGACTGCTGTTCGGGACGGGCAGCGCCTAGCCCTCCGACGACCGACGAGGCCGCGTCCGGCCCACCGGGCTAGCGACGGACGGCGGCCCGAGGCGGGAGCAGCAGCAGGGCCGCAGCGCCGACGACGATGAGCGCGATGCCCGAGAAGACCATGAACACGGTCAGCGCGAGCCCCGGCGCGACCAGCACGACCACGCCCCCGAGGATCGAGAGCACCCCGCTCACGATCGACGGAACCCGCGACGACCCCGGGTGTCCCACGAAGCCGCCGATCAACGACGCGATCCCCTCGACGATGAAGCCGACGCCGGCGAGCACCGCGTAGACGACGAGCGGGACGGCGGGGTCCAGCAGCGTCACGAGTCCGGCGACCCCGACCAGGCCGCCGACGACGCCGGAGGTCCAGCGCCACACCGGCGGCGTGCCGTGGCCCCGCACCGCGGCGAACACCCGCAGTGCGCCGGCCACGACGAGGTAGACGCCGAACAGCAGTGCGACGACGACGAGCGACGGCCGTGGCCAGACGATCGCGACGATGCCGAGCGCGATGGCGACGACCGCGGTGACGATGACGAACACGCGGAACGTGCGGACGGCACGAGAGTCCACGAGCACTCCTCCCTGTCAGGTCTGCTCGCTCCGACGCTACCTCGGCCGGCAGCGGTCGGTTCGTCGCGCGGGGGGCGAAGCGCCGCGAAGGGGTGCAACCGGATGCAACCTCCGCCGCCGTAGCGTTCGGGCAGGCGCGGACCCAGCGCCCCGACAGAGTCGTCGAAAGGTGTCCACCATGACCATCGCACCGTCACCATCCACCTACGCCGCACCCGGCGAGGAGGGGTCCCTCGTCTCGTACCGCTCCCGGTACGACCACTACATCGGCGGCGCGTACGTCCCACCGGCCGGGGGACAGTACTTCGAGAACCCCACACCCGTCACCGGCAAGGTGTTCACCGAGATCGCCCGCGGCGACTCCACCGACGTCGACCGTGCGGTCGCGGCCGCGTGGAAGGCGTTCCCGGCCTGGGGTCGGACGAGCGTCGCCGAACGCGCCGGCATCCTCAACAAGATCGCGGACCGGATGGAGCAGAACCTCGAGGCCCTGGCGGTCGCGGAGACGTGGGAGAACGGCAAGCCCATCCGCGAGACCATCGGCGCGGACATCCCGCTGGCGATCGACCACTTCCGCTACTTCGCCGGGGCGATCCGCGCGCAGGAGGGCTCGACGGGGGAGATCGACCACGACACCGTGGCCTACCACTTCCACGAACCGCTCGGCGTCGTCGGGCAGATCATCCCGTGGAACTTCCCCATCCTGATGGCGGTGTGGAAGCTCGCTCCGGCACTGGCAGCGGGCAACTGCGTCGTCCTGAAGCCGGCCGAGCAGACACCGGCGTCCATCCACGTGCTCATCGACCTGATCGGGGACCTGCTCCCGGCCGGTGTCCTCAACGTCGTGAACGGCTTCGGCATCGAGGTCGGTGCACCGCTCGCGCAGCACCCGGACATCCGCAAGGTCGCCTTCACGGGGGAGACGACCACGGGCCGGCTCATCATGCAGTACGCGTCGCAGAACCTCATCCCCGTGACGCTCGAACTCGGCGGCAAGAGCCCGAACGTCTTCTTCGCCGACGTCGCCCAGCAGCAGGACGCCTTCTACGACAAGGCACTCGAGGGCTTCGCCTTCTTCAACCTCAACCAGGGCGAGGTCTGCACCTGCCCGTCGCGGGCACTCGTGGCGAGGGAGATCTACGACGGCTTCGTCGCGGACGGCCTCGACCGGGTGCGCGCCGTCAAGCAGGGACACCCGCTCGACCTGTCGACGATGATCGGCGCGCAGGCGTCGAACGACCAGCTCGAGAAGATCCTGAGCTACATCGACATCGGGAAGCAGGAGGGCGCGAAGCTCCTCACCGGTGGCGAGCGGGCGGACCTCGGCGGGGAGCTGTCCGGCGGGTACTACGTCACGCCGACGGTGTTCGAGGGGGACAACTCGATGCGGATCTTCCAGGAGGAGATCTTCGGCCCGGTCCTGGCCCTGACGAGCTTCAGCGGCTACGACGACGCGATCTCGATCGCCAACGACACGCTGTACGGCCTCGGCGCCGGGGTGTGGAGCCGCGAGGCCACCACGCTCTACCGCGCCGGCCGTGACATCCAGGCCGGGCGCGTGTGGGAGAACACCTACCACCAGTACCCGGCCGGAGCGGCGTTCGGCGGCTACAAGCAGTCCGGTATCGGACGGGAGAACCACAAGATGATGCTGGAGCACTACCAGCAGACGAAGAACCTGCTGGTGTCCTACGCCGAGGGCCCGATGGGCTTCTTCTGATGCCCGACACCGACGACCGGCCGGCCACCGCCGACCGGCCCGCCACCGCCCGCGTGGCGGTGACGCCGGCGGCGGGGGAGCTCCTGCGCTCCCTCGCCGCCCGGCACGGCCCGCTGATGTTCCACCAGTCGGGCGGGTGCTGCGACGGCTCCAGCCCGATGTGCTACCCCGTCGGCATGTTCATGACCGGCTCGGGCGACGTGCTCCTCGGCGCGCTCGAGGTCGACGGCATCGCGCCCGTCGAGGTGTACATGTCGCGGTCGCAGTTCGAGTACTGGAAGTACACCCACCTCACGATCGACGTCGTGGACGGTCGTGGCGCGGGCTTCTCCCTCGAGGTACCGGAGGGCAAGCGGTTCCTCACCCGCTCCCGGATGCTGGACGACGCCGAGCTCGCGGATCTCGGCCTGGTCAGCGCCGGCCCTGGCCCGAGCGGGGTGCCGGACGTAGGCTGACCGCACCGCTCGTGACGACGCGACGGGGACCGGACAGGAGGGCGCATGCGCGAACCGTCCGGTCTCCGCCCGCTCGTCGCTGCGTCCTGGCGTCGCTCCGCCCGCGTCGACCCCGAGACCGTGCCGACGCCCTCGATCGGCGAGGACGAACTCGACGCCCTCCGCCGTGCCGGTCCGCTCGGCACCGCGCTGCCGGTCGTCCGACGGCTCCTGCTCGACGACGTCCGGTCGGCGGGGTGCGTCGTCGCCCTCGCGGACGCATCGGGTCGGCTCGTCTGGGTGGACGGCGCACGATCCGCACGGCGCGCCGCGGAGGGCATGGGGTTCGTCCCCGGTGCCGACTGGGCCGAGGAACGCGCCGGGACGAGTGCTCCGGGGACCGCGCTCCGGCTCGGACGCGCCGTGCAGATCCACGCCGAGGAGCACTACGCGACGGCCGTGAAGGGGTTCTCCTGCACGGCGGTCCCGCTCCGCGACGCCGCGGGCACGGTGGTCGGCGCGCTCGACATCACGGGCGACGACCGCGCCGTCGAACGCCACACGCTGCCGCTCCTGACGGCGACGGCCGCGGCGGCCGAGGCCGAACTCGCACTGGCGGCGCTCTCGGCCCGGAGCGCACACCGTCCGGCTGCGGCCCCGTCCGCCGAGCTCACCCTGCTCGGGTCCGACACCGCGACGCTGCACGCCGGGTCGCGGTCGGTCGCGTTGTCGGAGCGGCACTCGGAGATCCTCGCGGTGCTCGCCGCGAACCCGCAGGGACTGGCCGCCGCGGACCTCGCGGTCGCCGTGTACGGCGACCCGCGCGCCGTCCAGACGCTGCGGGCCGAGGTGGTGCGGCTCCGCCGTGTCCTCGCCCGCCACGCGCTCGACGCGCGCCTGACGTCCAGGCCGTACCGCCTGGAGGGGATCCGGACCGACGTCGAGACGGTCCTGTCCGCGCTCGACCGCGGGGCGCGCCTCCAGGCCGTCGACCGGTACACCGGACCGGTCCTGCCGGGGTCCGCGTCGCCCGGGGTCGACGACCTACGTGACCGCGTCCGGTCCCGGTTCCGTGAGTCGCTCCTCCAGGACGGCGGGGTGGACGCGCTGCAGGCGTGGGCACGCACCGCGGACGGCGCGGCGGACGAGCAGGTGCTGCGGGTGCTGCTCGCGGCGTTGCCGCGTCGGTCGCCGCGGCGGGCGGGCGTGGTGGCGGCGATCGAGGCGATCGAGCGTCCCTGAGCGGACGGCTCCGCCGGCTCGGGAGGCACGGCACACGTCGGTCCGTCGGCCGACGGCGCGCGCCTCCCGCGGCGGGTGCGGGGTGGTCAGGACCCGCTCGTCGGCTCCGGTGTCGAGGTGTCGCCCGCGTCGGGTGCGGCCGGCGGGGTCGGTGCCTCGCCGTCCTTCGTGGGCTCGGGCGCCTTCCCGTCCTTCGGCGGCTTCGGCGCCGTTCCGTCCTTCGGCGGGGTGGGTGCCGTGCCGTCCTTCGGGGGCTTGGGTGCCTTGCCGTCCTTCGGCGGGGTCGGAGCCGTGCCGTCCGTCGGCGGGGTCGGCGCCTTCCCGTCGGCGAGCGGGCCGGCGACGCAGCCGGAGGCGGTGCCGGTGTCGCCCTTCCCGGCGGGCCCGGCGGCGGGTCCGTCCGTGGGCGCGCCGGTCGGTGCCCCGCTCGGTGCTCCGGACGGGGCTCCGGTCGCCGCTGCGCTCGGCGTGGCGGGTGCGGCCACTGCTGCGCTCACCCCGATCCCGCCGAGGACCAGCACGGCCGCCGCTGCGGATCCGATCCCGACCGCGCGGAGGGTCCGGCGACGCTTCGTGCCCTGTTCGTTCTCCATGGTGTTCTCCTGTTCGTCCGTCGGTCGACCGGGTCGGTCCGCCGACGAGGACGACGCTCGGGTTCGAATCTGAAGCAGGACTGAAGCATTCGTGGCGCACAGGGTTTCTCCAGGCCGTTCCATGTTCCGTGCTGGCGGAGCCGACCTACGGTGTCCGCCGTGACCGCACCCGCCCGCATCCTGGTCGTCGAGGACGACGACTCCCTCCGCACCGCCGTCGTGACGACCCTCCGCGCCGAGGGGTTCACCGTCGCCGAGGTCGCGGACGGCCGTTCCATCGCCGCCGACCTCGACCGCACCGCCCCGGACCTCGTCCTGCTCGACTGGATGCTCCCCGGGCCGAGCGGCATCCTGCTCGCCGCCCGCATCCGGGCCCGGTCGGACGCCGCCGTCGTGATGACCACCGCGCGGGACGAGCTCGACGACCGACTGCGCGGGTTCGCCGAGGGTGCGGACGACTACGTCGTGAAGCCGTTCGCGATGGCCGAACTCGTCGCCCGGGTGACGGCGGTGCTCCGGCGCCGAGGACGGGTGCCGTCCGTGATCGAGGTGGGCGACCTCGTGCTCGACCCCGACGGCTCCACGGTCCGCCGCGCCGGCGTGCTGCTCGACCTGACCGCGACCGAGTTCCGACTCCTCCGGTTCCTCGCCGAGAGCCGCGGACGGACGGTGTCGAAGGGGCAGATCACGACCCAGGTCTGGGGCTACGAGGACATCGCACCCAACCTGGTCGAGGTGCACCTCAGCGCACTGCGGCGGAAGATGGAGGCGCACGGGCCGCGGCTCGTGCACACCGTCCGGGGCCTCGGGTACCGGCTCGCGGTGGACCGGGGTGCGGCGTGATGCGCGACGGACGCCTGCGGACCACCTCGCTCCGGCTGCGGACCGTGGTCGCGATCCTGGTGCTCCTCGCGGTCCTGCTGACGGCCCTCGTCGTCGCGGTCGAGGCCGTCCTCGGCGCCCGACTGACCGCGCAGGTCGAGGACCGCCTGCGTGACCGGGCGTCCGCTGCGGCCGCGCTCGTCGGGGTGCTCGACGCGAGCGACCTCGCCGACCGGTTGTCCGCGCAGGGGCTCTCCGTGCGGATCGTCGAACCCGACGGCGCCGCGGTCGAGGCCGGCCCCAGCCCCGAGCAGTTGCGGAAGGGGCCACCCGACCCGACGGGCCTGCCCGGACCGGCGGCCCGGTCCTCGGCGGCTCCGTCGACCACCGGCTCGTCCGACAGTGCCGGCGCCACCATCACGTCGTCGTCGGTGCACGAGGACGACGGCGTGCTGACCCTCCGCTCGGACCTCGAGGACGGCACCCGCATCACGTTGACCGCCGGGACGCGCGACGTGCAGGAGACCCTGGCGCAGCTCGGCTGGGTGATGGGCGGTGCGTCCGCCGCCTTCCTCGGCGTCGCCGTCGTGGGTGTCGTGCTCGTCGTCCGACGCTCGCTGCGCCCGCTCGACGAGATGACCGCCGCCGCCCGCTCCATCACCGCGGGGGACCGCGGACGCCGACTCCGGCCGTCCCGCACCGACACGGAGATCGGCAGGGTGGCGCTCGCCCTCGACGAGATGCTCGACGCGGTCGAGGGTGCGGAGGCGCAGGCCGTCGCCGCCGAGGAACGGGTGCGCGCGTTCCTGTCCGACGCCGCCCACGAGCTGCGGACGCCGGTCGCCGGTGTCCGGGCCGCGGCGGACACCCTCGTGCGCAACGGCCCGGACGACCCGGAGACGAACGAGATGCTCGCGGTGCACGTCGTGCGGCAGGCCGACCGGGCGGCTCGGCTCGTCGACGACATGCTGACGATGGCGCGACTGGACCGGGGGATCGCCCTCGACCGGCGCAGAACGGAGCTCGTCGACTGGCTCCACGCCGAGGCCGAGCGGCTCCGCATCCGGTTGCCCGGCGTGGAGCTGCGCGTCGAGGTCCCCGAGCACCCGGTCGACGCCGACGTGGACCCGGACCGACTCGCCCAGGTGCTCGGCAACCTGGTCGACAACGCCGCGAGGGCCACCGGGGGCACCGGCACGGTCTGGCTCCGCCTCAGCGTGGGACCGGAGGGGGCTCGACTCCGTGTCGAGGACGACGGCCCCGGGATCCCGGCAGCCGACCGCGAGCGCGTGTTCGACCGACTCGTCCGGCTCGAGGACGCTCGGGACACCCGCTCCGGCGGCGCCGGCCTCGGGCTGCCGATCGCGCGCGGGATCGCCGTCGCGCACGGCGGTTCGCTCGCGCACGGGGGCGACGGCGAGCTCGGCGGCGCGGTGTTCGACGTGCGCCTGCCCGCGAGCGCGACGGTGCCGGCCGGTGCACGTCCGCGAGCGGGCGTCCTGCTAGCCTGATGCCCTACGCGAGTGTGGTGGAATGGTAGACACGGGGCACTCAAAATGCTCTGCTTCACGGCGTGCGGGTTCGAGTCCCGCCACTCGTACAACTGCGCAACTGCGACTTCCGACGTCTAGTAGGCTTCTGGGTGTGAGTGACACAGAAGCAACTGCAACAGCACCCCGTCGCGTCGTCGTCGCCGAGGACGAGTCGCTCATCCGCCTCGACATCGTCGAGATCCTCCGCGACAACGGGTTCGACGTCGTCGGCGAAGCGGGTGACGGCGAGACCGCCGTGCAGCTCGCGACCGACCTCCGTCCCGACCTCGTCGTGATGGACGTCAAGATGCCGCAGCTCGACGGCATCTCCGCCGCCGAGAAGCTCTCGAAGAACCACATCGCCCCCGTGGTCCTCCTCACGGCGTTCAGCCAGAAGGACCTCGTCGAGCGTGCGACCGAGGCCGGCGCCCTCGCCTACGTCGTCAAGCCGTTCACGCCGAACGACCTCCTGCCCGCGATCGAGATCGCCCTCTCGCGGCACCAGCAGATCATCACGCTCGAGGCCGAGGTCGCCGACCTCGTCGAGCGCTTCGAGACCCGCAAGCTCGTCGACCGCGCCAAGGGCCTGCTCAACGAGAAGATGGGCCTCACCGAGCCCGAGGCGTTCCGCTGGATCCAGAAGGCCTCGATGGACCGCCGCCTGACCATGCACGACGTCGCCAAGGCGATCATCGAGCAGCTCAGCGCCAAGAAGTAGCGACCCGAGCGCGCACCAGGCCGACCACCTGGCAGGGTGGAGCCATGGACGACGTGGTGATCCGTGCCTCCAGGCCCGACGACATGCCGGCGGTGGCCGATCTGCGATGGCGGTGGAGCGTCGACGAAGGCGGTGCGACGCCGGGCGTGACCCCGGACGAGTACCGCGAGGCGATGTCGGCGTTCGCCGCCGCCCACCCCGACACGCACCGCTGCGTCGTGGCCGAACGCGACGGCCGGGTGCTCGGCATGGCGTGGCTCGGACTCGTCGCACGGCCCCCGACGCCGGACCGACCCGGGCGACGGCTGACCGCTGACGTGCAGACCGTCTACGTCCACCCAGACCTGCGGGGCGCCGGCGTCGCGAAGCGCCTCGTGACCGCGTTGCTCGACGCCGCCGACGAGCTCGGTGCGGAGCGGACGTCGGTGCACTCGAGCGTCGAGGGCGAGACGCTCTACCGCCGCCTCGGGTTCGGCGACGCCCGACTGCTGCTGCAGCGCCCGCCCGAGGACTGACCCGTCATCCGCGCGCCGGGAGCTGCTGCAGCGTCCACGCGTTCTGGTCGGGATCGGCGAAGAACACGAAGCGTCCCCACGCCATCTCGTCCACCCCGATCGCGTCGACGCCGAGCCCCCGCAGGTGCGCGAGGGCCTCGTCGGCGTCCGGGACGACGACCTGGATCGACTTGAGCGAGCCGGGGACGACGTCCGGGGACATGATGCCCTCGCCGAACGCGATGGAGCAGGCGGACCCGGGCGGGGTGGCCTGCACGAAGCGGAGCTCGTCGGAGACGCGCTGGTCGTGGTCGATCGAGAAGCCGATCCGTTCGTAGAACTCGCGGGATCGGTCGACGTCGCTGACGGGGACGAGGATCAGTTCGATCCTCCAGTCGGTGGCGGGCACGGGTCACTCCTTCGTGACGCCCGCCGGGGTCAGCGGGCTTCGCGGATCATGTTGGTGATGCGCACGGTGGAGCAGCGCCGCCCCTGGTCGTCGGTGAGGACGATCTCGTGCGTGGTGAGCGTGTTGCCCAGGTGCAGTGCCGTGCAGGTACCGGTGACCAGGCCGCTCGTGGCGCTCCGGGAGTGCGAGGCGTTCAGCTCGATGCCGACCGCGTACCGGCCGGGACCGGCGTGCACGTTCGCGGCCATCGACCCGAGGCTCTCGGCCAGGACGACGTAGGCGCCGCCGTGCAGGAGTCCGACGGGCTGACGGTTGCCCTCGACCGGGATGGTGCCCACCGCGCGCTCGGCCGTGAGCTCCGTGATGACCATGCCCATCTTCTCGGCGAGCTCGCCCATCCCCCGGTCGGCGAGGCGTTCGTTGACGGTCCCGGTGGTGGCAGCTCGATCGGTCACGCTGGCGGACTCCCGTGTCGGATGGCGTCGGTAGGCTGTCCGGGTGTCGGACTCCGCAAAGCCTACCCTCATGGTCATCGACGGCCACTCGCTCGCCTTCCGGGCCTTCTACGCGCTGCCGGTCGACAGTTTCGTGAACCGTGACGGGCAGCACACGAACGCCATCCACGGCTTCATCTCGATGCTGCTCATGCTCCTCCAGCGCGAGAAGCCGACCCACCTCGCGGTCGCGTTCGACATCTCGCGCTTCTCGTTCCGCACGCGTGAGTACGAGGACTACAAGGGCACCCGCTCCGAGACCCCGGCGGAGTTCAAGGGCCAGATCCCGCTCCTCCAGCAGGCGCTCGAGGCGATGGGCATCACCACCGTCACGAAAGAGGACTACGAGGCCGACGACATCCTCGCCACCTTCGCCCGCCAGGGCTCCGAACAGGGCTACCAGGTCTACGTGGTGTCCGGCGACCGTGACTCGATCCAGCTCGTGAACGACGACGTCACGCTGCTGTACCCGTCGGTCCGCGGCGTCTCCGAGCTCACCCGGTACGACCGCGACAAGGTGTACGAGCGGTACGGCATCGAGCCGCACCAGTACCCCGACATCGCGGCGCTCGTCGGCGAGACCAGCGACAACCTCATCGGCATCGACAAGGTCGGCGAGAAGACGGCGGTGAAGTGGATCACGGCGTACGGCTCCCTCGACGGAGTGCTCGAGCACGCCGACGAGATCAAGGGCGTCGTCGGCAACAACCTGCGCGAGCAGAAGGACCGGGCGATCCGCAACCGGAAGCTCAACCGGCTCGTGAACGACGTGGAACTGCCCGTCGGGCCGGCTGACGTCGCACTCCGTCCCCTCGACGAGGCCGCGGTGCGTGAGCTCTTCGCGAAGCTGCAGTTCCGCACGCTGCTCGACCGCGTGTTCAAGGTCGCGGGCTCCGGCGAGCCGTCGGAGTCCAGCGCGGTCGAGGGCTCGGTCGACAGCGGCGCGCCGACGCCGCCCGCGGTCAAGACCCTCATCGACGAGGAGCTCGGCTACTGGCTTGAGCGGCGCAACGCGGCCGAGGCGGCGAACGGCTACGGCGTCGCGGTCGAGGTCATCGACGGGCGCCTCAGCGCGATCGGCATCGCCACGCACGACGACGCCGTCCTCGTCCCGGGCGGCAGCGGCGCGAAGGACTACGAGCAGCTGTCGGCGTGGTTCGCCTCCGACGCCCCGAAGCACTTCCACGACGCCAAGACCGCGATCAAGGCACTCGCCACGGTCGGCTTCGAGGTGAACGGCATCGCCGGCGACGCCCGCCTGACCGGGTGGCTCGCGCAGCCGGGCAAGCAGGGGCAGCCCCTCGCCGACCTCGTCTACCAGGAACTCGGCGAAGAGCTCCCCACGGCCGACCCGAACCAGCTCGTCCCCGAGACCGACCCGGTGAACGTCGGCGTGCACGCGTGGTTCGTGCTCCGGGTCACCACCGCACTGCGCGCCCGTCTCGACGAGTCCTCGCTCACCGTCCTCGACGACATCGAGCTCCCGCTCGTCCCGGTCCTCGCCGGCATGGAGACCACGGGTGTCGCGATCGACCGTCCGGTGCTCACCGGGCTGTCGCACGACCTGGGGGAGCGCGCGGCCGAACTCGCGCAGCAGGCCTTCGCCGAGATCGGGCACGAGGTGAACCTCGGGTCGCCGAAGCAGCTGCAGGAGGTCCTCTTCACCGAGCTCGCGATGCCGAAGACCCGCAAGACGAAGACCGGGTTCTCGACCGACGCCGCGAGCCTCGCCGACCTGCAGGAACAGCACCCGCACCCGTTCCTCGGGCTGCTGCTCCAGCACCGCGACGCCACGAAGCTCCGGCAGATCGTGGACACGCTCGACGCCGCGATCGTCGACGGACGCATCCACACCCGGTACGAGCAGACCGGCAGCAGCACCGGCCGCATCTCCTCGACCGACCCGAACCTGCAGAACATCCCGGTGAAGACCGCGGTCGGGCGCCGGGTCCGGTCGGCGTTCGCCGTCGCCGAGCCCTACACGACGCTCATCACGGCCGACTACTCGCAGATCGAGATGCGCATCATGGCGCACCTGTCCGGTGACCCGGGTCTCATCCAGGCCTTCAACGAGGGCGAGGACCTGCACCGGTTCGTCGGCGCCCGGGTGTTCTCGGTCGAGCCGGCCGACGTCACGCCCGAGATGCGCACGAAGGTCAAGGCGATGTCGTACGGCCTCGCCTACGGCCTCAGCCCGTTCGGCCTGTCGAAGCAGCTCCGCATCGAGCAGTCCGAGGCACGCACCCTCATGAACGAGTACTTCGCCCGGTTCGGCGCGGTGCGCGACTACCTGCGCGGTGTCGTCGAGCAGGCGCGCGAGGACGGCTACACCGAGACCATCTTCGGTCGCCGTCGCCCGTTCCCCGACCTGAAGAGCCCGAACCGCGTCCTCCGCGAGAACGCCGAGCGCGCGGCGCTGAACGCGCCGATCCAGGGCTCGGCGGCCGACATCATGAAGATCGCGATGCTCGGCGTCGCCGCCGACCTCCGCGACGGCGAGCTCGCGTCGCACCTGCTGCTGCAGGTGCACGACGAGCTCATCCTCGAGGTCGCGCCCGGCGAGCAGGAGCGGGTCGAGGAGATCCTCCGCACCCGCATGGGCGGCGCGGCCGAGCTGACCGTCCCGCTGGACGTGTCCGTGGGCGTCGGCCCGAACTGGGAAGCCGCTGCGCACTGAGGCGCGACCGCCTGCTGGACAGGAGGCACGGTGCCGGCCCGCACCGTGCCTCCAGTCCCGCGGGTCCCACGTCGTGAGCGGTCGTGGATAGGGTCGTGAGCATGACCGATGACCGTCCTGTCCGCCAGCCCTCCGCCGTCGACCGCGTCGCCGAGGACTGGGTGTCCACCCTCGTCGACCTCGACCCGACCGTCGCCACGTACATCGGCGTCCCGGGGCGCACGGGGGAGTACGGCGACACGTCGCCCGCCGGTGCGGCGGCCATGGCGGACGCGGCGCGCGCCACGAAGCGTGCGCTGGACGCAGCCGACGCGGTGGACGCCGTCGACGAGGTGACGAAGACCGACCTCGGTGCCGAGCTCGACCTCGTCCAGGAGTCCTTCGACCGCAAGCTCCACCTCCGCGACCTCAACGTCATCGCCAGCCCGGCGCAGTCCGTGCGCGACGTCCTCGACCTCATGCCGACCGCGACCGAGTCCGACTGGCGGGACATCGCGAGTCGGCTGCACGCGCTCCCCGACGCGATCGAGGGCATCCGCGAGACCCTGCTCGAGGGAACGCGCGAGGACGTCACGCCCGCTCGTCGCCAGGTCGCGCTCATCGCCGAGCAGGCCACCCGCACCGGCGCGGCGGACGGCGTCTTCCGGCAGCTGGTCGACGGCGCCGCGTTCGACGACGGTGGTCCGGTGCCTGAGCCGCTCCGGGCCGAGCTCGCCCGCGGGGCCGAGGTCGCCGCTGCTGCGTACCGGTCGTTCGGGCAGTTCCTCGAGCACGAGCTGATGCCGCTCGCGACGCCGGTCGACGCCGTCGGGCGCGAGGCGTACGAGCTGCACTCCCGGCGGTTCCTCGGTGCGGTCGTCGACCTCGACGAGACGTACCAGTGGGGGATCGAGGAACTCGCGCGGATGCGTGACGAGCAGGAGCGCATCGCCGACCGCATCGAGTCCGGTGCGAGCGTCGCCCGGGCGATCGAGGTCCTCGACGCCGACCCGGCGCGGGTGCTGCACGGCACCGACGCCCTGCAGCGGTGGATGCAGGAGACGAGCGACGAGTCGATCCGGGCGATGGACGGCAAGTACTTCGACATCGCCGACCCGATCAAGCGCCTCGAGTGCCGGATCGCCCCCACACAAGAGGGCGGGATCTACTACACCGGCCCGTCCGACGACTTCTCGCGCGCCGGCCGCATGTGGTGGTCCGTGCCGCAGGGCGTCACCGAGTTCGGCACCTGGCGCGAGAAGACGACGGTCTACCACGAGGGTGTCCCCGGCCACCACCTCCAGATCAGCCAGGGCGTCTACAACCGCGGCGAGCTGAACACCTGGCGTCGGCAGCTGTCCGGGTCCTCGGGGCACGTCGAGGGCTGGGCGCTCTACGCCGAGCGCCTCATGGAGCAGCTCGGCTTCCTCGACGACGACGGGGACCGGCTCGGCATGCTCGACGGGCAGCGCATGCGTGCAGCCCGGGTGGTGCTCGACATCGGCGTCCACCTGCAGAAGACGAACCCCGACGGTGGCGCCTGGACGTGGGAGTACGCCCTCGACTTCATGCGCCAGAACGTGAACATGTCCGACGAGTTCGTGCAGTTCGAGGTGGCCCGGTACTTCGGCTGGCCCGGGCAGGCGCCGTCGTACAAGGTCGGTCAGCGCGTCTGGGAGTCCATCCGCGACGAGGTGGCCGCCCGCGAGGGTGCGTCGTTCGACCTCAAGGCGTTCCACCACCGGGCCCTCGCGCTCGGCAGCATCGGTCTGGACACGCTCCGCAGCGCCCTGCTCGACTGATCGATCGGGGCCGACACGATCCGACACGCCCGGTTGTGGGCGCTCGCTCGCTGCGGTTAGACTTGTGCGGCGCAATCCGCGCTCACCAAACACATCGCCAGGACGGCTCGAACCGGCATCCGGTTCGGACCAGGGGGTCGCTCCCTCGCCGTCTCGGCCCGACTCATGTCCGTTCGGAGCAATCTCTACATGACAACCACCACGACCAAGGCTCCCAAGCAGGTCGCCATCAACGACATCGGCTCGGCTGATGACTTCCTGGCCGAGGTCGAGAAGACCCTGAAGTTCTTCAACGACGGAGACCTCATCTCCGGCACCGTCGTGAAGATCGACCGCGACGAGGTCCTCCTCGACGTCGGTTACAAGACCGAGGGTGTCATCCCCTCGCGCGAACTCTCCATCAAGCACGACGTCGACCCCAACGAGGTCGTCGAGGTCGGTGACGAGGTCGAGGCCCTGGTTCTCCAGAAGGAGGACAAGGAAGGTCGCCTCATCCTGTCGAAGAAGCGTGCGCAGTACGAGCGCGCCTGGGGCGACGTCGAGAAGATCAAGGAGTCCGACGGCGTCGTGACCGGTACGGTCATCGAGGTCGTCAAGGGCGGTCTGATCGTCGACATCGGCCTCCGCGGCTTCCTCCCGGCGTCGCTCATCGAGCTGCGTCGCGTCCGCGACCTCACGCCGTACCTCGGTCAGGAGCTCGAGGCGAAGATCCTCGAGCTCGACAAGAACCGGAACAACGTCGTCCTCTCGCGCCGCGCGCTGCTCGAGCAGACGCAGTCCGAGTCCCGGACCACGTTCCTCAACAACCTCCACAAGGGCCAGGTCCGCAAGGGCATCGTGTCGTCGATCGTCAACTTCGGTGCGTTCGTCGACCTCGGCGGCGTCGACGGTCTCGTCCACGTCTCCGAGCTCAGCTGGAAGCACATCGAGCACGCCAGCGAGGTCGTCGAGGTCGGTCAGGAAGTCACCGTCGAGATCCTCGAGGTGGACCTGGACCGCGAGCGCGTGTCGCTCTCGCTCAAGGCCACGCAGGAAGACCCGTGGCAGGTCTTCGCCCGCACCCACGCGATCGGCCAGATCGCACCGGGCAAGGTCACGAAGCTCGTGCCGTTCGGTGCCTTCGTCCGCGTTGCCGACGGCATCGAGGGCCTCGTGCACATCTCGGAGCTCTCGAACAAGCACGTCGAGCTCGCCGAGCAGGTCGTCTCGGTCAACGACGAGGTCTTCGTCAAGATCATCGACATCGACCTCGACCGTCGTCGCATCTCGCTCAGCCTCAAGCAGGCGAACGAGGGCGTGGACCCGGAAGGCTCCGAGTTCGACCCGGCGCTCTACGGCATGCCGACCGAGTACGACGACAAGGGCGACTACAAGTACCCGGACGGCTTCGACCCGGAGACGAACGAGTGGCTCGAGGGCTTCGACACCCAGCGCGAGGAGTGGGAGCGTCAGTACGCTGCCGCCCAGTCGCGTTGGGAAGCCCACAAGGCGCAGGTCGCGAAGACCATCGCCGACGAGGCGCAGGGTGGCTTCGACCTCCCGGCGACCGCTTCGTCGTCGTCGTCCTCGACGTTCGCGACCGAGTCGAACGGTCAGGGCACCCTGGCCGACGACGCCTCGCTCGCAGCGCTCCGCGAGAAGCTCAGCTCGACCAACTGATCGAGCGGCGCAGCCGTACCGGAAGCCCGGCATCCCTGAGAAGGGGTGCCGGGCTTCCGGCCGTTCCGGAGGTGGCGGGTCGGTAGCCTGTCGGTGTGCGCATCATCGGTCTCACGGGCGGCATCGCCGCGGGCAAGTCCACCGTCTCCGGCCGCTGGGCCGAGCACGGCGCGGTCGTGGTGGACGCCGACCGGCTGGCGCGCGACGCCGTCGCTCCCGGCAGCCCGGGCCTCGCGCAGGTCGCCGAGCGGTTCGGCCCCGGCGTCATCGCCCCCGACGGTTCGCTCGACCGGCCGGCACTCGGCGCGATCGTGTTCGCCGACGCCGCGGCGCGGAAGGACCTCGAGCGGATCACCCACCCCGAGGTCTGGCGTCTCGCCCAGGCGGCGTTCGACGCAGCCGAGGCAGCGGACCCGGACGCCGTCGTGGTCTACGACGTGCCACTGCTCGCCGAAGCCCGGGGGAGCCGGCCGCTGCGGTTCGACGCGGTCGTGGTGGTCGATGCTCCCGCTGCCCAGCGGATCGAGCGGCTCGTGGAGCACCGCGGCATGCCCCGCGACGAAGCCGAGCGCCGCGTCGCCGCCCAGGCGAGCGATGCCGACCGCCTGGCACTGGCCGACCACGTGGTGGACGCCACCGGCACCCTCGCCGACACGATCCGATCCGCCGATAAGGTCTGGGAGCGCATCGGCCGATGAAGCACCGGGTGCTCCTGGTCCTCGCGGCCGTCCTCCTCGTGGCGATCGGCGCCGCTTCGCTCGTCGCGGCGAACGTCCTCGGTGGCGATCGGGTCGCGGAGCACGGCCGGGTGTCCGCAGCCGACCGACCGCGCGGCGACGAGCACGGTCCGGTCGGCGAGTTCCACCGTTTCCGCCTCGGCACGATCAACGGGCAGCGGCTCGAGCCGAACCGTGACGACTTCGCGGCACGCACCGACTCCGGCGGCCCGCTGCTGCTGTTCCTCCCGGCGACCCGAGCCCGGCCCGCTGACTACCAGCTGTTCCTGTCCGCGGCGCTGCGCGACGGGTACCACGTGCTCGGGCTCGACTACTGGAACCTCGGCAAGACGCTGTCGGGGACGTGCGAGGCGGATCCGCACTGCTACGGGCAGGTGCAGCGGAACCGGTTCGACGGCACCCGGCCGTCACGGTTCAGCTCGGTGCAGCCGGCCGGTTCGATCGTCTCGCGGTTCCGTGACGCGATCGCCTACCTCGACGACCACGACCCGGACGGCGGGTGGGGACGGTTCGTCCAGGGCGACTCGGACATCGCCTGGCAGGACATCGTGGTGGCCGGGCACTCTCAGGGCGGTGGAGAAGCTGCGTACATCGCGCACATCCGGCCGGTGCAGGGCGCGCTGATGTTCTCCTCGCCCGTGGAGTCGTTGGGCAGCGAGCACGCGGCCTGGATGGACCGCCCGGGGCGGACACCGGTCGCCCGGATGTACGCGATCGACGACGTGCGCGACGTCTTCGGCCCCCGGATCCGCGGCTCCTGGAAGGTGCTCGGGCTCGACGGTCCCGACGGACCGTTCCGGACCGACACCGCGCCGCCCGGACCCGACGAGGACCCGCACGCGATCCTCACCGACATCGCGGTGGGGTCGCCGGCCGAGTCGCACTCGCGCACGATCAAGGACACGACCCCGATCGGCCGCGACGGGCTCCCGCGGATGGAGGCACTGTGGCAGTGGCTGCTCCACCGCTTCCCCTCGGACCCGTCATAGGATCCCGCAATACTCTGAGTCCGTGCAGCAAGCAGGCGAACGACCCGACTTGCGCTCGACCATCCGTGCCCGCGCGGCGCAGGACGGGGAGCGCACCTACCTCGAGGACGCGCGCAGTGACCGCGTCCTGACCTACCGCGCGCTCGAAGACGCGGTGTCCGCGTGGTCGTCGACCTTGGACGCGATCGGGGTCGCGCCGTCCGGGGCGGTCCTGGTCGACCTCGCCGACCCGCTCTCGTTCGCGGTCGTGCACCTCGCCGCCCTCGCGACCGGTCGGCGGGCGATCCCCGTCGACACCGGACAGCCGACCTCGGAACCCGGCCGTCTTGCGGACCTGATCGGCGGCGCCTCGCTCGTGGTGTCGGACCGCGCCGTGGACGCGACCGTCCCCGGGGCACCGGCGAGCGGGATCGACGCGGCCACGTTCCTCCCGGCAGCCGTCCGCGACGGCGACCTGCCGTCGAAGAACCCGGGCGCACCCGGCGAGGGGTCCGTCGTGCTCTTCACCTCCGGCTCCACCGGTACCCCGAAGGGCGTCGAGCTGCCCGAGTCGCAGCTGCTGTTCGTGGCCCGGTCCGTGGCGCAGCACAACCGCCTCACGCCGGAGGACCGCGGGTTCAACTCCCTCCCGCTCTTCCACGTGAACGCCGAGGTCGTCGGGTTGCTGGCGACCCTCGTGGCCGGCGGGACCCTCGTGCTCGACCGGCGGTTCCGTCGCACCGGCTTCTGGGAGCTGCTCGCCGAGCGCCGGATCACCTGGCTGAACGCGGTCCCGGCGATCCTCGCGGTCCTCGCCAAGACCGGTCCGCTCGACTTCCCCGAGGGCCTCCGGTTCGTCCGCAGCGCCTCCGCTCCGCTGCCCGATCCGGTGCGGCAGGCGCTCGGCGACGTCCCGCTCGTCGTCAGCTGGGGGATGACCGAGGGGGCGTCGCAGATCACCGCCACGCCGCTCGGTGCACCCGCACGCGTCGGGACCGTCGGCGTGCCGGTCGGGTCCGAGGTGCAGGTCCGGGGCGAGGACGGCACGGTGCTGCCTGCCGACGAGGTCGGTGCCCTCTGGATCCGCGGCGAGGGCATCGTCCACCGCTACCTCTTCGGTCGCGCAGCGGAGCGGTTCGACGCGGACGGCTGGTTGAGCACGGGCGACGTCGGATCGGTCTCGGCGGACGGCTGGGTGTCGCTCGCCGGTCGCTCGGACGACGTCATCAACCGGGGCGGCGAGAAGGTGTACCCCTCCGAGGTGGAGGACGTGCTGCTCGGCGACGACCGCGTGCTCGAGGCCGTGGTCGTCGGACGGCCGCACGAGGTCCTCGGCGCGGTGCCGATCGCCTACGTGATCCCGCAGCCGGACGAGGCCGTGGACGCCGAGGCCCTGGTCGCCGACCTCACCGCGCGTGCCGAAGCGCACCTCACACGGTTCCGCCGTCCGGTCGAGATCGTCGTCGTGCCCGACCTGCCGCGCGCGCCGACCGGCAAGGTCCAGCGGGCGAAGGTGCGGACGATGGCCGAACACCCGTGACCGACGCCGCCACGCCCACCGCCGACGCCGCCACGCCCACCGCCGACGCTACCGACCGTCGGGTGCAGACGCCGACCCGCACCTCCGAGGGGAAGCCGCGGCACCTCTACGAGGTCGACGTCCTCCGCATCCTGACCTTCGCCTGCGTCATCGGCGTGCACACCACCAGCCACACGGTGGCCGCCGACGACGTCCCGCTGAACGCCCTGCTCGGCCTGCTCCACTTCACCCGCCTGGTCTTCTTCTCGCTGACGGCCTTCGTGCTCGTCTACAGCTACACGCTCCGACCGCGGCCGATGGCGCAGTTCTGGCCGAAGCGCTTCCTGCTCGTCGGCGTGCCCTACCTGGCGTGGTCGTTCGTCTACGTGGCGTCGTCCTGGCTCCTCAGCGCCACCCGCCGGGGCGACGTGCCCGACCTCGTGCGCACGTACGCCGAGGGCATCGTCACCGGCGTCTCCTGGTACCACCTCTACTTCCTGCTCGTGACGATGCAGGTGTACCTGCTCCTGCCGGTCATCGCGTGGCTGGTCCGGAGGACGCGCGGCCACCACGTCGCGGTCCTCGCCGTGACGCTCGTGTTCCAGCTCGTGGTCTTCGCCGGGTACAAGTACTTCCCCGCCAGCGACGCGTGGATGCACGGCTACCAGAAGCAGTTCTTCTTCTCGTACGTGTTCTTCATCGTGTCCGGCGCGATCGCCGCCGACCACGCGGATGCCTTCCTCCGGTTCATCCGGGTGCACCGCCGCGCCGTCCTCTGGGGCTTCGCGGGCGTCGGCGCGCTCACCCTCGGCGTGTGGTGGCTGCAGGTCGGTCTCGGGCAGTCGCTCTACGCCGCCGGCACGCCCCTGCAGCCCGTCCAGGTGCTCTGGAGCAGCGCCGTGTTCGTCGGGTTCCTGGCGATCGGCGCGCGCTGGGCGGATCGGCGCCGGCGCGGGAGCGCGCTCGCCCGCGTCGTCGACCACGGCTCGGACCGGTCGTTCGGCATCTTCCTCAGCCACCCGTTCGCGATCTGGATCCTGCTGTACGGCGACAGCTGGCTCGAACGGGTCGTGCCCCAGCCCTGGCTCACGCTGGTCACCTATGTGCTCGTGCTCGTGCTGTCGGTGGCCGTGACGGAGCTGTTCCGGTGGACGCCGTTGAGCGTGCCGCTCACGGGGCGGCCGTCGTTGTCGTCGCGTGGGCAGCGGGCGGCGCGGGCGCGGAAGCGGGAGACGGCTGCTCGGGGTGCGGGTGCCGGTGCCGTGCCGGTGGTCGCCCCGGAACCGCGGGTCGAGCCGGTCGAGCCGGTCGAGCCGGACGATGCGCTCGTGGGGGAGACGGACGACGTCGGGCCGCGGTCGACGCGCTGAGCGCGTCCGTCGATGGGGCGTCGCCCGCACCGCGTGGGGACTGGAGGCACGGGTCGGGCTGGCACCGCGCCTCCCGTCGTGCGCAGTGTCGGACGGGAGGCGCGGGTCGGCCTGGCACCGCGCCTCCCGTCCGCAGCGTGCAGCGGTCGTCGCGACGCGGATCAGCCGGCGTGCTGCTCGGCCTTCGGGACGCCGATCTCGAGGACGCCGTCCGTCATCGTGAGCCGCTTCGGCTTCATGAACCACGCGACCACGGCCGCAGCGGCGAGCAGCACGCAGGAGAGGGCGAAGGGCAGCTGCCAGCCGGAGGCGTCGATCAGCGCGCCGAACACGATCGGCGAGATCACGCCGGCGATGCCGAAGCCGGTGTTCATGAACCCCGACGCGGTGCCGGACCACTGCGGGGCGACGTCCATCGGGATGGCCCAGAGGTTGGCGTTGCAGAGCTCCAGGAAGAAGAACGAGAGGGCGAGCGAGATCGTCGCGACGACCAGACCCTGCCCGATCACGAGGGGGACGAGGCAGACGAGGGAGCCACCGAGGCCGATGACGAGGACGATCCTCCGGGCGTTCCGGCTGTCGCCGCCGCGGTGGATGATCCGGTCGCTGAGCATCCCGCCGACGGTGTCGCCGACGACACCGGCGAGGAGCACGAGCGTGGTGAAGAGGGCGAACTGGCTGATCGGCAGGCCGTAGGTGTCGCTGAGGAACGTCGGGATCCAGGTGAGGAACACCCAGAGCACCCAGCCGTACCCGAAGTCGACGAAGGTCACCGGGGAGATCTGCCGGGCCAGCGTGCGCCACGGGACGGGCGGCCGGGTGGCGCGGGTCTCGACGGGCGGGAGCTCGTCGAGCTCGACCTGCTGGATGCCGGCGGTGTCCTCGGGCTTGTCGCGGAACCAGACGAACCAGACGATCGCCCAGGCGATGGACAGGACGGCCGTCGCGAAGAAGGCCCACCGCCAGCTGCCGGTCGCACCGATGACCCAGGCGACGAGGAGCGGTGCGAGGGCGTTGCCGAGGCGCGCCGCGGAGTGCACGACGCCCTGTGCGAAGCCGTTGCGGTCGCGGGGGATCCAGCGGCTCATGGCCTGGGTGGCGGCGGGGAACGCGGCCGCCTCGCTCAGGCCGAGGAGCGCGCGGGCGGCGAAGAGCGTCCAGAAGCCGACCGAGAACCCGGTCCAGAGGGTGGCGACACCCCAGATCACGGTGATGACGAACAGGGCCTTCCGGGGACCGAACTTCTCGGCGATCGTGCCGCCGAAGACCTGCAGCAGGGCGTAGGGGAGTGCGAAGGCGGAGACGATGAGCCCGGCGGTCGTCTCGTTGAAGCCGAAGTCCTCGGTGATGTGGGGGAGCGCCGTGGAGATGTTGGTGCGGTCGATGTACGAGATCGCGTACATGCAGCACAGCAGGATGAGCACTCGTCCGCGGATGCGTCCGCGGAACGGGGTGCCCTTCGTCGGTGCGGCGGGGGTCGCCGTCGTCATGGGGGGCCTCTTCGGGGAGTGAGAGCGAGTCGGGTTACTGAACGGATCGGAGGCTATGCCGGGTCCCTATCAGCGGTCTCGGAGCGTGCTTGGCGTGGACGATACGCCGAGGGCGAGCAGACGGCTCCGGTGTCAGGGGTGCCGACTACCGTGGTGGGCATGGCAGTGTCAATCGAGCCCACGCGCGCGGTCCGCCCGTTCGAGGTCATCAGCGAGTACTCGCCGAGCGGCGACCAGCCCGCGGCGATCGCCGAACTGGCCGGTCGCATCAACGCCGGTGAGACCGACGTCGTGCTGCTCGGTGCGACCGGTACGGGCAAGTCGGCGACGACCGCGTGGCTCATCGAGCAGGTGCAGCGGCCGACGCTCGTGCTCGCGCACAACAAGACCCTGGCGGCCCAGCTCGCGAACGAGTTCCGGAGCCTGCTGCCGAACAACGCCGTCGAGTACTTCGTCTCGTACTACGACTACTACCAGCCCGAGGCCTACGTCCCGCAGACGGACACCTTCATCGAGAAGGACTCCTCGGTCAACGCCGAGGTCGAGCGGCTCCGGCACTCGACGACGAACTCGCTGCTCAGCCGGCGCGACGTCGTGGTGGTCTCGACGGTGTCCTGCATCTACGGCCTGGGGACGCCGGAGCAGTACATGAACGCCTCGGTCGCGCTGCACGTCGGTCAGACGATCTCCCGCGACCAGCTCGTCCGCAAGTTCGTCGCGATGCAGTACCAGCGGAACGACGTCGACTTCGCACGAGGGACCTTCCGGGTCCGCGGCGACACACTCGAGATCATCCCGATGTACGAAGAGCACGCGATCCGCATCGAGATGTTCGGCGACGAGGTCGAGGCGCTGTCGTACCTGCACCCGCTCACCGGCAACGTGATCGAGGACATGCCCGCAGTGTCGATCTTCCCGGCGTCGCACTACGTCGCCGACACTGAGGTCATGCACCGGGCGATCGCCACGATCAAGGACGAACTCGCCGAGCGCCTGGCCGAGCTCGAGGGGCAGGGCAAGCTGCTCGAGGCCCAGCGGCTCCGGATGCGCACCACGTTCGACATCGAGATGATGGAGCAGATCGGCTTCTGCTCCGGCATCGAGAACTACTCGCGCCACATGGACGGCCGTGCCGCGGGGGAACCGCCGCACTGCCTGCTCGACTTCTTCCCGGACGACCTCCTCATCGTGATCGACGAGTCGCACGTCACCGTGCCCCAGATCGGCGCGATGTACGAAGGGGACGCCTCCCGCAAGCGCACGCTGGTCGAGCACGGCTTCCGCCTGCCGAGCGCCCTCGACAACCGACCGCTCACCTGGGAAGAGTTCCTCGAACGCTCCGGCCAGAAGGTCTACCTGTCGGCGACCCCGGGCCGCTACGAACTCGGTGTGACGGACAGTGTCGTCGAGCAGATCATCCGCCCGACGGGCCTGGTCGACCCCGAGATCGTCGTGAAGCCGAGTGACGGCCAGATCGACGACCTGCTCGAGGAGATCAACCAGCGCGTCGAGAAGGACGAGCGCGTCCTCGTCACGACGCTGACCAAGCGCATGGCCGAGGAACTCACCGACTTCCTCGGCAACGCCGGCGTCCGGGTCCGGTACCTGCACTCCGACGTCGACACCCTCAAGCGCGTCGAGCTGCTGACCGAACTGCGCCAGGGCGTCTACGACGTGCTCGTCGGCATCAACCTCCTGCGCGAGGGGCTCGACCTGCCCGAGGTCTCGCTCGTGGCGATCCTCGACGCCGACAAGGAAGGCTTCCTCCGCTCGTCGACGTCGCTCATCCAGACAATCGGTCGTGCCGCCCGCAACGTCTCGGGCCAGGTGCTGATGTACGCCGACAAGATGACCGACTCGATGAAGACCGCGATCGAGGAGACCGACCGTCGCCGCGAGAAGCAGGTGGCCTACAACACCGAGCGCGGCATCGACCCGCAGCCGCTGCGCAAGAAGATCGCCGACATCACCGAGATCCTGGCGCGTGAGAACGACGACACGAAGGCGCTGCTCGAAGGTCGCCCCGGAGCGGACGGCCGACGCTCGCCGACGCCGAACCTCAAGCGCGGCGGGATCGCCGGCGAGGGGGCGATGCAGCTCGAAGCGACCATCGGCGACCTCAACGAGCAGATGCTGCAGGCGGCGGCCGAGCTGAAGTTCGAACTCGCCGCACGGCTCCGCGACGAGGTGCAGGACCTCAAGAAGGCGCTCCGCCAGATGGAGTCGGCGGGCCATGTCAGCTGACGCCGGCGCGCGCGCCGCGCGCGACGGGTCTCGTCGCACCGTCGTCGTCACCGGTGCGAGTGCCGGCCTCGGGTACTTCGCCGCGGAGCAGCTCGCCGCCGCCGGTCACCGCGTCGTCCTCGCGACCCGCAGCCGCGAGCGCGCTGCGGCGGCCGAGCGGAGCATCCGTCGCCACGTGGACGGCGCCGACCTCGCGCACGTGCACCTCGACCTCGCCGACCTCGACAGCGTGCGGGCAGCCGCCGACGAGCTCGCGGCGCTGCAGCCGGAGGGTGTCGACGCGATCGTGAACAACGCCGGCGTGGTGGGCGCGAGCACGATGCAGCGGACGGCCCAGGGCACCGAGCTGCAGGTGGGCACGAACCACCTCGGGCACTTCGCCTGGACGGCGCTGACGCTCCCACTGCTCGACCGCCGCGCGGGGCGCGTGGTGCACCTCGGGTCGATCGCACACCGGTGGGCACGGCTCGACCCGTCGGACCCGCTCGGCGCGAGCCACTACTCCAGCTACCGCCAGTACGGGCGGAGCAAGCTCGCGGTCATGCTCTTCGGCTTCGAGCTCGCCGAACGCCTCGCCGATGCCGGGTCACCGGTCTCCAGCGTCGTCGCGCATCCCGGGTTCTCGCTCGACCTGCTGTCACCCGAGCGTCCCGACGTCGCATCGTCCCGATCGGAGCCGGCGTGGACCCGTCCGGCGCAGCGGCTGTACGCCCAGGGCAAGGACGCCGGCGCCGACCCGCTCGTGCACGCGGCGATCGCCGACGGCGTCCGGTCCGGCGAGTACTGGGGGCCGTCGGGCTGGATGCAGCTCCGGGGGCCGGCAGCGGTCGTCCGGGCCGAACCGCGGGCCCACGACCGGGCCGAGGCCGCCCGGCTCTGGGTGGCGAGTGAGCGTGCCGCCGGGGTCGCGTTCGCTCTCGACGCACTCGTCTGACCGTCCATCGCGGCCGAATGTCGGTGCCGCTTCGTAGAATCGACGACGATGACCATCACCTCTGACCGCGGAACCTCGACGTCGGGCCGGAATGCCTTCGGCGAGCCCGTAGACCTCCACATCCCCGGCGGCACGGCACCGCACAGCACCTCCACGCTCAGCGTGCGCGGTGCCCGCGTGCACAACCTGCGCGACGTCGACCTCGAGATCCCACGCGACTCGCTCGTCGTGTTCACGGGTCTGTCCGGATCCGGCAAGTCCTCGCTGGCGTTCGACACGATCTTCGCCGAGGGACAGCGCCGCTACGTCGAATCGCTGTCTGCGTACGCGCGCCAGTTCCTCGGGCAGGTCGACCGCCCGGACGTTGACTTCATCGAAGGGCTCTCGCCCGCGGTCTCGATCGACCAGAAGTCGACGAACCGCAACCCGCGATCGACGGTCGGCACCATCACCGAGGTCTACGACTACATGCGTCTGCTCTGGGCGCGCATCGGCATCCCGCACTGCCCCGTCTGCGGTGAGGTGATCAGCAAGCAGAGCGTGCAGCAGATCGCCGACCAGCTCATGGAGTTCGAGTCGGGCACGCGGTTCCAGGTGCTCGCGCCCGTCATCTCCAAGAAGAAGGGCGAGTTCGTCGACCTCTTCCAAGAACTGGCGGCGTCCGGCTACGCCCGCGCGATCGTCGACGGAGAACGCATCCAGCTCAGCGACCCGCCCAAGCTCAAGAAGCAGGTCAAGCACGACATCTCGGTCATCGTCGACCGTCTCGTCGCGAACGAGGACATCCTCGGGCGTCTGACCGACTCGCTCGAGACGGCACTGCGCCTGACCGACGGCACGGTCGCGATCGACCTCGTCGACGCCGAGGGACCCGGTGCGGTCCGGACCTACTCCGAGAACCTCTCCTGCCCGAACAACCACCCGCTGGCGCTCACCGAGATCGAGCCGCGCACGTTCTCGTTCAACGCGCCGTTCGGCGCGTGCCCCGAGTGCTCCGGCCTCGGTACCCGCATGTCGGTCGACCCGGACCTCGTCCTCGGCGACCCCGAGGCGTCCCTGCGCGACGGCGTCCTGCTGCCGTGGACGGGCACGAGCGGGCTCTACTCCTACTTCGAGAAGCTCCTCGCCGGCCTCGGCAAGGACCTCGGGTTCGACCTGGACACCCCGTGGAACCGTCTCGACGCCTCGGTGCAGGCAGCGATCCTCACCGGTAAGGACTTCCAGGTGTCGGTGTCCTGGCGCAACCGGTTCGGCCGCGAGATGCGGTACACGAGCGGGTTCGAGGGCGTCATGCCCTACATCGAGCGCAAGTTCGCCGAGGCCGAGTCGGACTCGCAGCGGCAGCGCTTCCAGGGCTACCTGCGCGAGGTCCCCTGCCCGGTCTGCGACGGCACGCGCCTCAAGCCCGAGGTCCTCGCCGTGACGGTGGACGGCCGCAGCATCGCCGACGTGACGGACATGTCGCTCGACAACGCGTACGGCTTCATGGAGAGCCTCACCCTCACCGAGCGCGAGGCGCACATCGCGGCCGCCGTCCTGCGCGAGATCCGGGCGCGGCTCGAGTTCCTGCTCGAGGTCGGTCTGAACTACCTGACGCTCTCCCGTGGCGCGGGCGGGCTCTCCGGCGGCGAGGCGCAGCGCATCCGTCTGGCCACCCAGATCGGGTCCGGACTGACCGGCGTGCTCTACGTCCTCGACGAGCCGAGCATCGGGCTGCACCAGCGCGACAACCGGCGGTTGATCGACACCCTGGTGAAGCTCAAGGACCTCGGCAACACGCTCATCGTCGTCGAGCACGACGAGGACACGATCCGCACGGCGGACTGGGTCGTCGACATCGGCCCCGGCGCGGGTGTGAACGGCGGCAACGTCGTCCACTCCGGCTCGTACGAGGGGATCATCGAGAACCGCGAATCGATCACGGGCGACTACCTGGCGGGCCGACGTGCGATCGAGGTCCCTGCCGAGCGTCGCACGGTGAACCTCAAGCGCACGATCAGCGTGCAGGGTGCGCGGGCGAACAACCTCAAGTCGATCGACGCGGACTTCCCGCTCGGGGTGTTCACCGCGGTCACCGGGGTGAGCGGGTCGGGCAAGTCGACGCTCGTCAACGACATCCTCTACAAGGTGCTCGCCAACCAGCTCAACGGCGCACGGCACATCGCGGGCAAGCACACCCGCGTGAAGGGGCTCGACCAGCTCGACAAGGTCGTGCACGTCGACCAGGCGCCGATCGGTCGGACCCCGCGGTCCAACCCGGCGACCTACACGGGCGTGTTCGACCGGATCCGGCAGCTCTTCGCCGAGACGCCCGAGGCGAAGGCGCGCGGCTACCAGCCCGGTCGCTTCAGCTTCAACGTCAAGGGCGGTCGCTGCGAGAACTGCTCCGGTGACGGCACGATCAAGATCGAGATGAACTTCCTCCCCGACGTCTACGTCGCGTGCGAGGTCTGCGGCGGTGCGCGGTACAACCGCGAGACGCTGCAGGTGCACTACAAGGGCAAGGACATCTCCGAGGTCCTCGACATGCCGATCAGCGAGGCAGCCGAGTTCTTCGAGCCGATCTCCGCGATCCACCGGTACATGGCGACGCTCGTCGACGTCGGGCTGGGCTACGTCCGGCTCGGGCAGAGCGCAACGACGCTCTCCGGGGGCGAGGCGCAGCGCGTCAAGCTCGCCACCGAGCTCCAGCGCCGGTCGAACGGCCGGACGGTCTACGTCCTCGACGAACCGACCACCGGTCTGCACTTCGAAGACGTCCGCAAGCTGCTCCTCGTGCTGCAGAGCCTGGTCGACAAGGGCAACACGGTCATCACGATTGAGCACAACCTCGACGTCATCAAGTCGGCGGACTGGCTGATCGACATGGGACCTGAAGGTGGATCCGGCGGCGGGACGGTCCTCGCGACGGGGACGCCCGAGCACGTGGCGAACGTGCCCGAGAGCCACACCGGGGTCTTCCTCAAGGAGATCTTCGATGCGCAGGACGCGCGGGTCGGCAAGGAACAGGCGGTCGGCGCACGTACGGCCAGCCAGAAGCGGCTGAAGGCGAAGCAGAAGGCGGGTGCTCGGTAGGTGGCGGACACCGTCCCGTGGCGTCCGAAGGCGGGGGAGATCCCCACTGATCCGGGCGTCTACCGCTGGCGTGACGAAGCCGGCCGGGTGCTCTACGTCGGCAAGGCGAAGAACCTCCGTGCCCGGCTGAGCAACTACTTCGCACCGCTGCCGACGCTGCACGAGCGCACCCGGCGCATGGTGCTCACGGCACGGAGCGTCGAGTGGACGACGGTCGGTTCCGAGATCGAGGCGCTGCAGCTCGAGTACACGTGGATCAAGGAGTTCGATCCGCCCTTCAACGTCAAGTTCCGGGACGACAAGTCCTACCCGTACATGGCGATCACCCTGGGCGAGGAGTCGCCCCGGGTGATGGTCACCCGGAACCGGAAGATCAAGGGCGCGAAGTACTTCGGTCCGTACCCGAAGATCTGGGCGGTGCACGACACGATCGACCTGATGATCAAGGTGTTCCCGATCCGCACCTGCTCGGACTCGTCGTACAAGAAGGCGATGCAGACCGGCAAGCCGTGCTTCCCGGGGCAGATCGGCAAGTGCGGCGGCCCGTGCTCCCAGAAGGTCACGATCGCCGAGCACCGCGCGCTGGTCGAGGAGTTCGTGCGCTTCATGGCGAGCTACGACCGCCGGGTGATCACGCAGCTGCGGCAGCGCATGGCCGCTTCGGCCGACGCGATGCAGTACGAGCAGGCCGCGAAGTTCCGCGACCAGGTCGGCGCGCTCGAGGCCGTGCTCGAGAAGTCCGCGGTCGTGCTCCGCGACTCGGTCGACCTCGACCTGTTCGGCATCTCCGAGGACGAGCTCGCCGCGGCGGTGCAGCTGTTCTCGGTGCGCGGCGGGCGCATCCGCGGTGTGCGCGGGTGGGTCGTCGACAAGGAACTCGACATCTCGACGGGCGACCTCATCGAGCAGATCGTGCAGGGACAGTACGCGACGGGCGAGGAACCCCCGCGCGAGGTCGTCGTGCCGGAACTGCCGGAGGACGCCGAGGCGCTGCAGCAGTGGCTCAGCGAACGCCGTGGCGGTCGGGGCACCAAGCTCAGCACCGCGCAGCGGGGTGACCGGGCGGGGCTCGCCCGGACCGCGGCGCAGAACGCTGCCCAGGCGCTCATGCTCTACAAGACGAAGCGCTCCGCCGACTACACGACGCGGTCCGCGGCGCTGGCGGACATCCAGGACGCCCTCGGCATGACCGAGGCACCGCTCCGCATGGAGTGCTACGACATCTCGCACCTGCAGGGGACGAACGTCGTCGCGTCGATGGTCGTGTTCGAGGACGGGTTGCCCCGCAAGGACCAGTACCGGCGGTACTCGATCGCCGAGACCACCGACGACACCGACAGCATGCACCAGGTGCTGTCCCGCCGGCTTGCGCGCCTCGACGAGGACGCCGAGCTGCCGGATGTCCCCGACGTCACCAGCGACGAGGTGGTCGAGGGGTCGAAGCCGACCAAGCGGTTCGCCTACCGGCCGCAGCTGCTCATCGTCGACGGCGGGCAGCCGCAGGTGCAGGCGGCGAAGCGCGCGATGGACGAGGCCGGGGTGCACGACATCGCGCTCGTGGGCATCGCGAAGCGGCTCGAGGAACTCTGGTTGCCGGACGACGACTTCCCGGTGATCCTGCCGCGCAACTCCGAGGCGCTGTTCCTCATCCAGCGCATCCGTGACGAGGCACACCGGTTCGCGATCACGCACCAGCGGACCCGGCGCAAGCGGGACGTCCGGTCGCGGCTGTCCGAGATCCCGGGTCTCGGCCCCACCCGGGTGAACGCGCTGCTGAAGCACTTCGGGTCGGTGGCGCGGCTGCGCGAGGCGACGGCGGAGGAGATCGCCGAGGTGAACGGCGTCGGGCCGGCGACGGCTGCCGCCGTGGTCACGAAGCTCGCGCAGACGCCGACGAGCGCGCCGGAGGCCGCCGGCGCCCCGACGCCGACGAGCGCGCCGGAGG
>NZ_JABXGF010000160.1:0-266 GCF_025407985.1 Curtobacterium sp. C2H10
GTCTTCAAGTCCGCGAAGTACTCGATCGAGGCCCCGCTCGTGATCGGTGCCCCCGTGGCCGGGGCAACGGACGCGCAGCTCGAGGGGCTCCGGGCGTTCGGCCTCCCGCTCGGCGTCGCCTACCAGCTCCGCGACGACATGCTCGGCGTCTTCGGCGACCCCGAGGTCACCGGCAAGCCGGCCGGCGACGACCTGCTCGAGGGCAAGCGCACCGTCCTCATCGCCTCGGCCCGCAAGGCGTTGCCGAGTGGTGCCCGGCAGTTGGT
>NZ_JABXGF010000161.1:0-266 GCF_025407985.1 Curtobacterium sp. C2H10
TCCGAAAGCCAGCGCAAAAAATAATTCCTGGTTCCGTATGCAGGCCAGCGCCGAAAACGAAGCGGAAATATATATCTACGACGAGATCGGCTACTGGGGCGTGACTGCCCGACAGTTTGTTAACGATCTGAAGGCACTGGGTGATGTGACCCATATTAACCTTCATATCAATTCACCCGGTGGCGATGTCTTTGATGGCATCGCCATTTTTAATGCCCTTAAACACCACGGAGCTACAATTACCGTCCATATCGACGGCCTGGCGG
>NZ_JABXGF010000162.1:0-266 GCF_025407985.1 Curtobacterium sp. C2H10
GCGGCAACTCGGAAGCTGAACGGACATCGGATACGGCGAACGGCTGGTGACGGCGAGGCTATTCTCGGGTCGGCGTGACAACCGGAGCGGTGGTTTGCTGCGACTCTTTTTTGTCCTGATGATGGTACCAGGCACCGATAGAGGAGTAGACGAAACGTCCAAAGAAAAAGATAAAGCTGATAAGCAGTACGATACGGGTCATGCGACGGTTAAATCGATGTCGTTTACGCATACTGGGTGCCTGACTCACAAAAGGTTCCTTAAAG
>NZ_JABXGF010000163.1:0-266 GCF_025407985.1 Curtobacterium sp. C2H10
GTGGTGTCGATTGAGTTCCTGATCGGACGTGAAGGTAAACCGCTCAGGCGCTTTGCTCCGTTCACCACCCCGGAGAAAATGGAAGCCGCAATCCGTGCGACACTTGAAGTCTAAGGTCAGGATAGAATAAAACAAGCGCTTACCCGCCCCCTGGCATCAGATGAATATTGGCAAAATCAGCTGTTCCCCGTTTCGATAGCCGGGCGGATTAACGGCATGGACAATTACGCTACGCTCAGACGCGGCAGACGCGACCTGCTCTGCGT
>NZ_JABXGF010000164.1:0-266 GCF_025407985.1 Curtobacterium sp. C2H10
GTTCCATGCCGGGCAAGATCCTGCAGAGCCTGTCCAAGGTCGGCGTGCGCAATCCGCTGTTCCTGCTCGACGAGATCGACAAGCTGGGCATGGATTTCCGTGGCGATCCGTCGTCGGCCTTGCTGGAAGTGCTGGATCCGGAACAGAACCACACCTTCTCCGACCACTACATCGAAGTCGACTTCGACCTGTCGGATGTGATGTTCGTGGCGACCTCGAACTCGTTCAACATCCCGCCGGCACTGCTGGACCGGATGGAAGTGATT
>NZ_JABXGF010000165.1:0-265 GCF_025407985.1 Curtobacterium sp. C2H10
GTGCCGATGAGCCTGTCGATGGTGGTCATTGCGGCGCTGATCGGCGCAAAAGGCTTAGGTGAGGATGTCCTTTCCGCGCTGCAGTACGCAGCCCAGGGTAAAGGCATACTCGCGGGGCTGGCGATCCTGATCTGCGCGATCGTGATTGACCGGATGGTGCAGTTCCGGCGGCGATCCTGAGCCAGCGCCCCGCGCGTGCTTACAAATAGCGGGCCCGTTAATCATCGGTTAAATAGTTCTGCCGCATCTGAGCAAAGGCCTGTTG
>NZ_JABXGF010000166.1:0-265 GCF_025407985.1 Curtobacterium sp. C2H10
TCATCACCTTCAGCAGCTGGATGTTGGGATCCATATTTTCTGCTTCACAGAAGACCAGCGGGATGGTTGCGACGTAGGATTCATGCACCGTGTAGTAGCTCACATCGCGGTTAGCGGTATAGAGCGTATTGCGGTCAAGCGCGTGGAAGTGGGAGCCGACGTCGCGGGAAAGCTGTTCCAGATAGCGGTAGTCATCATAGCTCAGCGCAGTTTGCGCGACGGTGCTGCCGTCGCTTGCCTTCTGCACTAACGCACCGTTGTAGGT
>NZ_JABXGF010000167.1:0-265 GCF_025407985.1 Curtobacterium sp. C2H10
GACCGGGTCTTCCGGGCTGGCTTGGCTGGCGCTTCTTCGACTTCTGCAGCAACCACCTCATCTGCGGCTTCCTCAGTCTTTGCAGACTTGCGGGCACGCGGCTTGCGGGCAGACTTGGCTGGCTTTTCGGCTTCAGCCGGCGCTTCGGCAGCTTCCGTTGCAACAGCAACCGCTTCCACAACCTCAACGATTTCGGCCTTGGCAGCGACGACTTCGGCTGCAGCAGCTTCAATAGCGGCCTCGGCCTTTACCGGCAGAACAGGCG
>NZ_JABXGF010000168.1:0-265 GCF_025407985.1 Curtobacterium sp. C2H10
GCCGCGTACCGTGTTGAGGAATTTTTCGGATTGGACGGCCATCAAGCCGTCTCCCTCTGTCCATTGTCGTCGCCAACCGGCCAGAACTTGGCAATGTCGGCAAAGCCCTGCCCTTTGCGGTACACAACGCTATCCGGCATCGAATAGCGGTTTTTGGCGTTGAACCCTGCCGCCTCGTTGAAGTGCACCTGGCGCTCTTTGCCGCCCTCGGCGTGGCTAACCTTCGTCTGGCGCGCCACTTCTTTTTCCTTGATGGAAATACGGT
>NZ_JABXGF010000169.1:0-265 GCF_025407985.1 Curtobacterium sp. C2H10
GAATATTCCGTTTACCCTCGGGGTTGAGCAGAATCTGACCCTGGGCACCGAGTGGAACCAACAGCGGATGAAGGATGGCGTGTCGACCACCCAGTCTCTCTCCTATGGCTCCATCGACGGCATCCCGGCAACCGGGCGCAGCCCGTACTCCAGCGCCGAAACTTTCTCGCTGTTTACCGAAGACAATATCGCGCTGACGGATAGCACCATGCTGACGCCAGCCCTGCGCTTTGACCACCACAGTATTGTCGGCAATAACTGGAGC
>NZ_JABXGF010000016.1:0-58018 GCF_025407985.1 Curtobacterium sp. C2H10
ACCCAGCAGGCTGCCCCGCAGCAGCAGGCGCCGGTGCAGCAGGCCGCCCCGCAGCAGGCCGCGCCGTCGACCCCTGCCCCCGCGACCGAGGCGGCTCCGGCTGCCCCGAGCAAGCCCGCGGCCGTCAAGACGAGCGGCAAGACCTACACGGTCGTGTCGGGCGAGACCCTCGACAGCATCGCGACGAAGCTGCACATCGACGGCGGCTGGAACAAGCTCTGGGCCGCGAACACGTCGACCATCGACGACGCGAACCTGATCTACGCCGGCCAGGAGCTCCAGCTCCCCGCCTGATCGTTCCTCCGATCGACAGGACGCCCGGTGACCGTGTGGTCACCGGGCGTCCTGCTGTGTCCGGCTACTGCGGGTTGTCGGCCAGCCACCCGGCGACGTCGTTCGATCGGAGCGCCTGGGACAGCGACTGAACGGCGATGGTGTTCACCGCGACGTAGGACTGTCCGTCCGCCGAGGTCCCGCCGCCCGCGGTCGGCATCGTGAACGTCCGCAGGTCCGACGGCCGGACGTCACGCAGGGACCAGCCGAGGTCGACCATCGTGCCGGCGGTGAGGCCGGCGTCCACCGACAGGTACTCGCTCGTCGCCCGGACGAAGTGCTGCACGCGCCCGGGGTTCGTGAGGGTGTCGCGCGAGAGGAGTCCGTCGACGATCCCGCGCATGAACGCCTGCTGGTTCCGCACACGGGTGTGGTCGGCGTCGGCGAAGGCGTACCGCTCGCGGACGAACGCCAGGGCGGCGTCGCCGTCGAGGTGGTTCGCGCCGGCGGTGAACTCGTGCCCGCGGGCCGAGAACGCCGTCCGTGACTGCACCGTCACCCCGCCGAGCGCGTCGGTCATGCCCGAGAAGCCGGCGAAGTCGATCTCGGCGACGTGGTCGATGCGCACGTCGAGCAGGCGTTCGACCGTCTGGACCGTCAGCGGGACCCCGCCCCAGGAGTACGCCGCGTTGATCTTCGCGGTGCCGTGGCCGGGGACCTCGACCCACGAGTCGCGCATGATCGACATGAGGTACACGGCCCGCTTGTCGGCCGGGACGTGGGCGAGCATCAGGGTGTCCGACCGACCGCCGGCAGCGCGGTCGCCGTCGGGGTCGGCACCCTGGCGGGAGTCCGATCCGATGAGCAGGATGTTCTGCGCGCCCTCGGTCGGAGCGGGGCGCGCGCCGGTCGGGAACGGGTCGGCGAGGACGTCGGCGTCGAAGCTGCGGACGAGGCCCGCGATGAAGAGGCCGGCGACGACGGCGAGCACCGTGGCGACGGCGACGAGCGAGCCGGCGGTGCCGAGGACGGCGACGAGGAACGGGCGCTTCCGGCGGCGTCGGCGCCGCTTCCGGCCGTTGCTGCCCCGGCTCCCGCTCCGGCTCGAGCCGCTGCTGTGGGGCCTGCGGGCGCTCGATCCGCTCCGGGGTGCCCGCGGTGCGGGGGCGTCGGTACCCGCGTCGGTGCCGGCGTCGTCGGCGGCGATCGATGCTGCCTGCGCTGCCGCCTCGGCCAGTTCGGCCGCATCGGCTGCTTCGGCTCGTTCGGCGGCCTGACGGGCTGCTCGGCGCTCGGACATCGGGTCTCCTGCGGGTCGGGTCGGTCGTGCTACCGACTCCGCGAGTCTACCGTATGTGGTATATCAACCGCTAGGTGTTCGGTTCGGTCGGTGCTTCTCGAGCAGCCGGGTCAGGGCGCCCCGCAGTGCGGCATCGTCCGGCAGGACGTCACGCTCGATGTGCCGGGCGGTCTCCCACGCCTCGCGCCCGTGCTCCGTCACGGTGACGATCCGCCGTCGCCGGTCGTCCGGGTGCGGCGAGCGTTCGACGAGCCCGTCGCGCTCCATGCGCTCGAGCGTGCGGGACATCGTCTGCGGCTGCACGCGTGCCGTCCGGGCCAGGGTGTCCGCGCCGGTCGGGCCGGTCCGCACGAGGATGTCGATCGCGATGAGCGCCGCGTGCGGGAGGCCGATCGCACGCAGACGCTCGTCCCAGTCCCGTTCGATCGCCCGGGCAGCGGCGGAGAGGAGACGCCCCAGCGGCCATGCGTCGGGGGCATCGTCCATGCCCCGAGTCTACGGATCCCGTTCCTTCGATCTCTCTAGTAATCAGCATGCTGACGATTGGAGTACGCTCACGGACGTGTCCCGCTTCCTCCGCATCGTCCTCCCCGCGCTCGTCATCGTGGTCTGGCTCGCGATCGCCTCCGTCGGCGGTCCCTTCTTCGGCAAGATCTCCGAGGTCTCCACGAACGACCAGACGTCGTTCCTGCCGGCATCGGCGGACGCCACCAAGGTGCAGGAACGCGCGTCCGAGTTCCGGCAGGCGTCGGGCGCCCCGGCGATCATCGTGCTCGAGCGCGACGGCGGCCTGACGGCTGCGGACCAGCGCGCCGCGACCAGCCTGGCCCAGCGGCTCGGGGACCGCGACGACGTGCAGGGCGTCAGCCCGGTGATCCCGAGCGAGGACGGGGACGCGGTCGAGATCGTCGCCACACTGACCCAGAGCGCGGACACCGGTGACGCCGTCGAGGCCGTCCGCGCCGACGTCGAGGACGCGCTGCCGTCGGGGGTGCAGGGCTACGTCACGGGTCCGGCGGGATTCACCGCCGACCTCACCGAGGCCTTCGCGGGCATCGACGGGCTGCTGCTCGGTGTGGCGCTCGCCGCGGTCTTCGTGATCCTCATCATCGTCTACCGCTCACCGCTCCTGCCGATCCTCGTGCTCGGTACCGCGACGTTCGCCCTGTGCGCGTCGATCCTCGTCGTGTGGTGGCTCGCCAAGGCCGACATCGTGACCGTGAACGGCCAGGTGCAGGGGATCCTGTCGATCCTCGTCATCGGCGCCGCGACCGACTACGCACTCCTCTACACCGCACGCTTCCGCGAGGCACTGCGCGACCACCGCACCGGGTGGGACGCGACGAAGGCCGCCCTGCGGGGGAGCCTCGAGCCGATCCTCGCCTCGGGCGGGACCGTGATCGTCGGTGTGCTCTGCCTGCTGCTCTCCGACCTCAACTCGAACAAGGCACTCGGTCCCGTCGCGGCCATCGGCATCGCGTTCAGCCTCCTCGCCGCGCTCACCCTGCTGCCCGCGCTCCTGCTGGCGTTCCGGCGCGCGGCGTTCTGGCCGCTCCGCCCGAAGTACGGCAGCGCGCACCCCGTCCTCACCGGGCCCGACGCCCGCGGGCTCTGGGCACGGGTGGGCCGGCTCGTGGCGCGCCGCTCCCGGATCGTCTGGATCGTGTGCACCGTCGGGCTCCTCGCGATGGGTACCGGCCTCGTCGGACTCAAGGCGGACGGGGTCCCGCAGAGCGACCTGGTCATCGGGAGCTCGCAGGCGCGCGACGGTCAGGACGTGCTCGCGGACCACTTCCCGGGCGGGTCCGGCAGCCCGGCACAGGTCATCGGTGCCGCGTCGAGGACCGACGAGCTCGCCGCCGCGATCACCGGCGTGGACGGCGTGGACAGCGTCGTGGCGGCCGCGAAGGACGCGCCGTCCGGCACCGTCCCCGTGACGACGAGCGGCAACCAGGGCGGCGCCGCCGGTGCGACCCCGACCGTCTCCCGTGGCGACGTCCTCCTCGAGGCCACCCTGTCCGACCCGGCCGACTCCGACGCCGCCGAGCAGACCGTTCGTGCCCTCCGCACGGCGGTCGAGCGGGTGGACCCCGGCGCGATCGTCGGTGGCGCGACCGCGACCGCCGTCGACACGAACGACACCGGCATCCGGGACCGCACGCTGATCATCCCCGTGGTGCTCGCGGTCATCCTGCTCATCCTGATGCTGCTGCTCCGGAGCATCGTGGCGCCGCTCGTGCTCATCGGCAGCGTCATCGTGTCCTTCGCCGCGGCGCTCGGCGTCGGTGCTCTCGTGTTCGACCACGTGTTCCACTTCCCCGGGGCCGACCCGAGCGTCCCGCTGTACTCGTTCGTGTTCCTCGTGGCGCTCGGCGTGGACTACAACATCTTCCTCATGACCCGGGTGCGCGAGGAGGCCCTGCAGCACGGTCCGCACGAGGGCGTCCTGCGCGGGCTCGGGGTGACGGGCGGCGTGATCACCTCGGCCGGGGTCGTCCTCGCGGCGACGTTCGCGGCGCTCGGCGTGATCCCGATCCTGTTCCTCGTGCAGATCGCGTTCGTGGTCGCCTTCGGTGTGCTGCTCGACACGATCGTGGTCCGCTCGCTGCTCGTCCCGGCGCTGGCGTACGACCTCGGGCGCCGGGCCTGGTGGCCGTCGCGCCTGTCGCGTCCGGCCCATCACATGTGACACGCTGGGCGCATGCCAGTTCCTTCGACGCAGCCCGCCGCCGAGCGGAAGCTCCTCCGTGACACCGTGCAGGACAAGATCCGGGACGCGATCATGGACGGCACCCTCGAGCCGGGCGAACGGCTCAACGACGACGACCTCATCGCCTGGCTCGGTGTCTCCCGCACCCCCATCCGTGAAGCCCTCGCCGAGCTCGCCCGAGCCGGACTCATCGAGATGGCGCCGAACCGGTACACCCGCGTCGCCGCCCCGACGAAGGACGAGCTCCTCGACGCCTACCGCACGCTCGGCGTGATCTACGGCGGTGTCGCCCGCCTCGCGACGCCGCGCTTCACGGACGCGCAGCGCAAGAAGGTCGTGAAGACCCTCGACGACGTCACGGCGCAGGTCGAGGCCCGGCACCAGGGCGAGGTCGCCCAGCACGGCGCGGACATCTACGCGATGTGGGCCGACCACTGCGGCAACCCGTCGCTCGAGCAGCTCTGCAAGGCGACGACGGACGGGCTCGCGTTCAAGCTGCGGGTGCCGGAGCTGGCCGAGCTGGTGCCGGCCGAGGTCGTGCTGCCGGAGCTCGAGAAGCTCAAGGCCGCCGTCGTCGCGAAGGACCCGATCGCCGCCGAGCTCGCCATGGAGGCGATCCACCTGCTGCCGTCGCGCGACTGACGCGACGAGTGCGACCGGCGCGACGAGCGCGTCCGGCGCGACCACCTGACGGCCAGGAGGCGCGGTGCGGGCCCGCACCGCGCCTCCTGGCCGTCAGTGCGCGACCGCGCTGATCATGCCGAGGCCGACGCTGATGCGGTCGGCCACCTCGATGAGGTCCTCGGCGAGCGACGCGGTGTCGCGGTCCCGCAGCTGCGTCACCCGCCCGGAGATCGACAGCGCCGCGACGATGCGCCCCGACGCGTTCCGGATCGGTGCCGCGATGCAGAACCGGCCGAGCGCGACCTCTTGGTTCTCGACGCACCAGCCGCGCTTCGCGGAGGCCTCGAGGTCCGCCGTCAGCGCGTCGTGCGACGTGATCGTGTGGTCCGTGTAGCGCGCGAGGTCCGCGCCGAGCAGCGCCTCCCGCTCGGCCTGAGACAGGTCGAGCATGAGCGCCTTGCCGAGCGCCGAGGCGTGCAGCGGCTGCCGCATGCCGATCATGGTGTGCGACTTCGGGGCGAGCGAGCCTTCGAAGTGGCAGAGGTAGATGCAGGCCGCGTCGTCCTGCACCCCGACGTTCGCGGTGAGGCCGATGCGGTGCGCGAGCTCCTGCGCGGCGGCCCGGCTCTCGCGGTGGACGGGGTTGTGGTTGAGCCCCTGGCTGGCGAGCTCGAGGACGGCCCGCCCGACGGAGTACCCCTGCGACTCGGGGTCGCGTCGCACGTACTCGAGCGACTCGAGCGTGGCGAGGAGCCGCCCGGTCGTCGACGTGCCGAGGCCGATCGCCCGTGCGATGTCGGAGGCGCGCATCGCCCCGTCGGCGGCACCGAGCGCGCCGAGGACCGCCGCGGCGCGCTCGATGCTCTGGTTCGGAGGGGTGGTGGCCATCCGCCCATTCTGTCCCGTGGAGTCGATCAGGACACCGTGACACCGCTGACGAACTGGTTCGTCCGCACCTGTGCCGTGGTGAGGGGTGCGCCGCCGAGCACGACGTCCTCGAGGGCGACGTCCGACACCCCGTGCGTCGCGTCCCACCCGGACAGCGTCACCGTGTCGGCCGTGACGTCGGTGAAGTCGCGGATCGTGATGCCCGTGATCGTGCCCCGCTCGTCGCGGTACCCGGTGTCGTTCGAGTACTGACCCTTGAGCACCTGCAGCACGATGGCCTGCCCGCCGACCGGCTGCGACTCCACGTGGAAGCCGTCCACGGTGACGTCGGAGACCGTCGCCCAGTCCTGGACGTCGAACTTCAGCGCGACCTCCTTCGCGCGGAGGACGTACGACTGCGTGATGGAGACGTCGGTGAAGACCTCGGTCTCCATGGACGAGCCGAACCGGACGGGGTTGCCGCCGGTGACGTTCCAGAACGTGGTGTCGGTCGCGTGCAGCCCACGGGTCTCCGGCTCGCCGTTCGTGGCCGCGTCGAGGGCGTGCCAGCCGAATCCGTCGTCACCGCTCATCACGAAGTTGTGCTCGACGGTCATGTCCTGCACACCGTCGGTGTCGATGCCGTCGTTGTTGATGAGCGTGCCCATCAGGTTCAGCCAGGACACGTGGATGCCCGAGGAGTGGATGTACAGCGTCTGCCACCACTGGGCGTTGCGGACGCCGATGCCGGACACCGTGATGTCCGAGCTGTCGTGGAAGCGGATCGCCATCGTCTTGTCGGTCCGCGACGTGTCCGAGCCGGCGTCGAGGATCCCGCGCCCGAGCACGTGCACGCCGGTGACGCCGTCGCCGTCGATGCGCCCGTGCACGAGGGCACCCGGCGCGAGGTAGACCGTCTGGCCCGACACGGGGCGGATCACGCCGGCATCGTGCTCGCCGGGCCCGAAGTACAGCACGTCGGGGTCCGACGCGGACGGCACCGCGGTCTCCGACGGCGTGACGAAGAGGAACAGTGCGCGGACGCCGGGGGTCTCGATGACGAGCGGGTGCGCGTCGCGGATCGTGAAGGTCACGGTGTCACCGGCCCGGGTCGTGGCGATCCCGAGCGTCCGGGGCGTGACGACCGGGGTGGCCGACGCGGCGAGGCCGGGCATCGTGACGCTGACCGTCGCGGTACCCGTCCCCTTCGCGAACATCGCGACGTCGTGCGAGGTGCCGCTCACGGACTCGGCCTTGACCGGCACGGCGGTCCCGTTGACCGACACCGTGTGCGCGGTGGCGGTGGGCGACGTCGGGTTCCCCGGGTTCGCCTGGATGCTCGCGGTGCCGGCGGCGACCGCGGTGCCGGACGCGACGGCCGGCGGCCCGACGACCCCGACGGTGGTGAGCGACAGTGCGACGGCCGTCGCGATGGTCAGTGCGCGCAGGCGCATGGCGATCTCCCTTGATCGTGGTGGTGCTGCGGGTGGTGCGGTGGGTCAGTAGACCTTCACGGCGCTCGCCGACGCGAACGGTGAACCGTTCGTGGCGGTCACGACGACGCGGAGCGAGGCGGTCCGCGTCGGCGCGACGTCGTGCACGCGGTGCCGGTGCCGGTTGTCGGTGACGGTCGCGAGTCCCTGCCACGATCCGTCGACGCACGCCTCGATCCGGTAGTCGCGGGCCAGGGTCGGGACCGCGTCCCACGGCGTGCGGTGGTGGTGCAGGTTGATGAGGTCGGCGTCGACGTCGTCGTTCCAGACGATGCGGACCTCGCGGACGTCGACGGGCTCCGCCCAGTCGAGGGTGAGGGTCGCCGCGCCGTCGTCCGGCTCCGACGACCACAGGTGCGGTCCGCCGAACGGGCGCTGGTAACCGTCGGCGACCCGGGAGGCGCGCCACGCGTCCGACGCGTCGGCTGCGGTGAACGCGAAGGAGCGTCCGCGCAGGGCCCGCGCCTCCCAGTCGGTGACCGGCTGGTCGGCCTCCTCGGGGATGTGGTCGTCGAACTGCTCGTCGTCGGCCGTGCGGGCGCGGAGCGCGAGGACGCCGTACGGGTGCCCGTCGGTGAGGACCAGGCGCACGCCGGGGGTCCGGCGGACCACGACCACGGCGTTGCACGGCTCGTCCGGCCGGAACCCGAGGTCGACGACCGCCTCGCCCGCCCCGGCGGGGACGCGCGCGGTGTGCGTCGAGACGTGCGCGATCGGGGCGTAGTTCTGCGGCCGGCCCGTGGTCCAGAGCTCGATCGTGACGTCGGTGTCGTGGTCGGCGACGGTCCGGAACGCGACGGAACCGAGCACGGGGTCGACCGGCACGACCAGCGCCGCGTCGCGGTCGAGCGCGAAGGTGTCCTCGGTCGCCCACGGGGTGGTGTCGAGCCGGACGAGTTCGCTGCTCGCGCTGATCCGGGCGCGCTGGGCGAGGTCCGCCCCGTCGTGGGCCCGGACGCCGATGAGCGGCGCGTCCTCGCGGAGGAGCGTCTGCTGCAGCATCGCGACGTGGTCGGTGCCGAGCTCTCGCGGCGTGACGCCGTGGCGGGCGGCGAGGTGCGCGGCGGTCCCGGCGGCCTGGCCCTGGGTGGCGCAGGTGGCCATCACGCGGGTCGACCCGAACGCGACGTGCGACGCGGAGATGTTCCGGCCGGCGAAGAGCAGGTTGGCGACGTCCGCCGAGTAGAGGGAGCGGAACGGGATGTCGTACGTGCCGTCCGTGTACCGCTGCTGCGCTCCGGCCGTCTCGGCGTAGACGCCCTCGACCGGGTGCAGGTCGATCGACCACCCGCCGAACGCGACCGTGTCCGGGAAGGTCCGCTGCGAGAGGAGGTCCTGCTGGGTGAGGGTGTGGTCGCCCACGAACCGTCGGTACTCCCGCTTGCCCGGGATCGCGCCGACCCAGTCGAGGGTGAGCGAGTCGGCGTCGAACGCGCCGGAGTTCTTGATGTGGTCCCAGATGCCGTAGACGACGCCCCACAGCTCGTCGCGGATCCGTTCGTTCTCGGTGACGGTGTCGAGCTCGCCGCCCCACTCGATCCACCAGTAGTTGCAGCCGTTGTCCCCGGTCTTGATCGCCCGGTTCGCCAGGATCGGCGTCGTGCTGAGGTCCTTCGCGATCGACGGCGGCACGAACTTCTCCGGGCGGCCGGTGTCGTGCGTGGAGAAGAAGATCGAGCTGCCGAGCAGTTCGTCGTCCGGCTGTTCGGGCGCCCACTCCTCGCCGTGTTCGTCGCGGCCCTCGCGCCCGATCCGGTACGACGCCCCGGCCAGGGCACCGACGAGCCCGTCTCCCGTGCAGTCGAGGAACACCGGGGCGGTGAACGTCGTCTCGATCTCGGAGCCCATCGTCCAGCCGGTGACGGACGCGATGCGCGGTGCGCCGGTCTCGTCATCCACCGTCGTCACGGTCCGCACGTCGGTGTTGAGGTGCAGGTGGACGTTCGGCTCGGCGCGCACGAGGTCGAGCACGACCTGGTCCCAGTAGATCGCGTTGCCCTGCGGGTTCCGGTACTGGTTCTCGAGGAACAGCTCGCCCATGATCCCGGTCTCGCGGGCGAACCGCTGCGTGCCGTGGGCTGTGGCGCCGACGACCCACACGCGGATCTCGCTCGAGGAGTTCCCGCCGAGGACCGGGCGGTTGGTGACGAGGGCGACGCTGGAGCCGAGGCGGGCGGCGGCGACGGCGGCGCTCACACCGGCGAGGCCACCTCCGACGACCACGACGTCGTGGTGCTGTTCACGGGACTGCATGGCGGCGACGGTATCACTTGCTGGCGACACTTTCCCACTGTGTGGCAAAGTGTGCCCGGCGAGTGCTATCGTCAACCAACTCTCGACAACGAAGTGTGAGGTCTCCCCATGAGCGACGGAACCCAGACGCGCACCAGCGCCGACGCCGCCAACGCCCCCGTCCCGGACGTGTTCGGCGACGACGCCCGCCGCCGGAGCATGCGGAAGGTGATCGTGGCGGCCGGCGTCGGCCACTTCGTGGAGTGGTTCGACTTCGGCCTCTACGGCACCCTGGCGACGGTCATCTCGCTGTACTTCTTCAAGCAGGGGGACCCGCAGGTCGCGCTGCTCTCGGCCTTCGCCGTGTTCGGTGCCGGGTTCGTGATGCGTCCGCTCGGTGGACTCTTCTGGGGTTCGCTCGGCGACCGGGTGGGGCGGAAGACGACCCTCGCGACGGTCATCCTCATCACGAGCGGCGCGACCGCGGTGATGGGCATCCTGCCGACGTACCAGAGCGTCGGGCTGCTGGCGCCGATCCTCCTCGTCGTGGTGCGGCTCGTGCAGGGCTTCGCCGCCGGCGGTGAGGGAGCGGGGGCGACCACGCTCCTCGCCGAGTCCGCGCCCTCGAACCGACGCGGCTTCGTCACGAGCTTCATCGACGTCTTCGGCTTCGCGGCGTTCATCGTGGGTGGCGGACTGGTCTTCCTGTTCACGGCGATCGCGGGCGACGGCGCCCTCGAGTCGTGGGGCTGGCGCGTGCTGTTCCTCATCGCGCTGCCGCTCGGGCTCGTCGGGCTCTACCTCCGCTCGAAGCTCGAGGACACCCCGGAGTTCCGCGCGCTCAAGGCCAAGGGCGACCTCGCGAAGAACCCGCTCCGGCGATCGCTCCGCACCGGGTGGAAGGCACTGCTCTTCTGCGTCGGGTTCGTCGTCCTCAAGGCCGTCGGGCACTGGATCCTGCAGACGTTCATGCCGTCGTACCTGCAGGCCGACCTCGGCTACTCGCCGCTCGTGTCGTACGGCGTGGTCGTCATCGGGTTCATCGTGATCGCCGGACTCGTGCCGTTCTTCGGCCTGCTCTCGGACAAGATCGGCCGGAAGCCCGTGATGCTCGCCGGCTGCGGCGGCTTCCTCGTGCTCACCTACCCGACGCTCATGCTCATGAACGCCGGCAACTTCTGGGCCGCCGCCGGCGCGATGGTGCTCCTCGGGCTGTTCATGGCGGCCTTCGACGGTGCGGTGAGCGCTGCGATGGCCGAGCTCTTCCCGACCGCGATCCGCTACGGGTCGATGGGCATCGCGTACAACATCAGCGTCGCGCTCTTCGGCGGGATCACGCCGTACTTCGCCACCTGGCTGATCACGGCGACGGGCAACACGTTCGCGCCGGCGTTCTACGTGATGGCGGCCGCGGCGATCACCGGGATCACGGTGCTGCGGGCGCGGGAGACCAACAAGGGCAAGCTCGCGTCCTGAGACGCGACCGAACACGGACGGGAGGCGCGGTGCCAGCTGGCACCGCGCCTCCCGTCCGCCGGTCGGTCACGGCGGGATCGCGGCGACCTGCCAGGACGGTTTGATGTTGTCGGCACACACGCCCGTTATGGTTTCCGGGTGACGAACGAGCCCGAGCAGACGACCGGTCGTGGCCGCCGCGGCTTCACGCCACCGCGGCACGGCCGCCAGAAGCGACGTGGCGGGGTGGTCCTCCCCGCCGTCGCGGGCGTGCTCACCATGGCCCTCCTGCTCGGCGGCGGCTACGCCGCGTACGCCTACGGATCGCTGTCGAACGGCGTCACCAAGATCAACGCGATCACCGGGAGCACTGCGACGAAGGACGACGTCGACGGCCAGGCGCAGAACATCCTGCTGGTCGGCGACGACCACCGCCCGGACAACGCGACGCCGGAGGAGATGGCGGAGCTCAGCACCGAGTCGGACGGCGGTGCGACGAACACCGACACGATGATCGTCCTGCACATCAACGAGGACGGCTCGCAGGCGACGATGATCTCGTTCCCGCGCGACTCGTACGTCGACATCCCGGGTGTCGGCAAGGGCAAGCTCAACAGCGCGTTCTACTTCGGCACCCTCAACGGCGGCGGGGACACCGGGGGCGCGAAGCTGCTCATCAAGACGATCCAGAACCTCAGCGGCCTGACGATCGACCACTACGTGCGCGTCTCCCTGCTCGGCTTCTACCAGGTGGTCAAGGAGCTCGGGCCGGTCGACGTCTGCCTCAACAACGCCGTCAACGACCCGTACTCGGGCGTGAACCTGCCGAAGGGCAAGTCCACCCTCGACGCGAAGCAGGCGCTGTCCTTCGTCCGACAGCGGCACGGGCTGCCCAACGGGGACCTCGACCGCAACGTCCGGCAGCAGTACTTCCTCTCGCAGGAAGCCCGCAAGGTGCTCTCCGCGGGGACGCTGCTCAACCCGATCAAGATGGGCAACATCCTCAAGGCGGTCGGCGGCTCGATCCAGACCGACACCGACCTGGTCAACCTGGCGACCCAGATGCGGAACCTGCGCCCGGGCAACATCCAGTCGGCGACGATCCCCACGCTCGGTACCCCGACGATCACCGTCAACGGCTCGCCGCTGTCGATCGTCGAGGTCGACACGGTCGGGCTGCCGGCCTTCGTGCAGGGTCTCGTCGGTGAGCCCGCGGAGTACAGCAAGGCCGGGCGCGCCCAGCCGGCGAGCACCTCGGTCACCGTGCTGAACGGCAGCGGTGTCACGGGTGCCGCAGGAGCCGCCGGGACCGTCCTCACCGCGCGCGGCTTCCAGGTCGGTGCACCCGGGTCCTCCGACCTGACGAAGACGACCCAGGTGCAGTACCCGGCCGGCATGGAGAAGCAGGCGAAGGCGGTCGCGGCCGTCGTGCCCGGTGCCGTCGCGGTGCGGACGAACGCGGTCACCGGCGTGACGCTGGTGCTCGGGTCGGACGGCAAGACGGTGACCCCGGTCGCCGCTGCCGGTGGGACCGCCTCGAGCCCCGCAGCCGGCTCCGGTTCGTCCGATGCCGGTTCGACCGGTTCCGGCGCCGCGGCTTCGAAGCCCGCGGCCTCGAAGCCCGCCGCGCCCGAGCCGAAGCCGTCGTCGACCGACGTGAAGAGCTACGGCAAGGCAGGCGTCTGCATCAACTGACGCCGGAGCCGGTCGCGTGCCGGCGGATGGTCGTGATCGCGGTGTCGAGCCCGATCGCGAGCGGGCGGACGTCCCGCTGGACCTGCGCCAGGAGCAGGCCGCCCTGCAGCGCCACCATCACGGTCGTCGCCAGCGCGGCGGGGTCGGCGTCCGGTCCGAGCAGCCCGCGTTCGCGCATCGTGCGGATGCCGTCGTGGAACCCCTGCTCCCAGCGGGCGAAGCCGGCGGCGACGAGGTCGCGGGTGTCGACGTCACGCTCGGCGACCTCGGTCCCGAGGGACCCGAGCGGACAGCCGCCCACGCAGCCGCCGGCCTCGGCGTCTGCGACCGTCCGGTCCCGCCACCGCTGCCAGGCGTCCCACGTGGTGAGGTCGCCGTAGTCCGGCCCCTGGTGCGCGATGATCGCGTCGGTCTGCTGCCGGACGACGTCGCGCACGAGCTCCTGCTTGTCGGCGAAGTAGTGGTACATCTGCGACCGTCCGACCGTGGCGGCGGCGCCGATGTCGTCGAGCGTCGTCCCCGAGATGCCGCGCGTCAGCATCAGGTCGGCCGCGGCGGCGACGATCCGGCTCCGGGTCGCCAGTCCTTTGGACGTCGTGCGTCGAAGGGTCTTCGGGGTGTGTTCGGGGCGCATGCTCAGAGTGTACTTGCGAGTACATTTGCAGTATGTGACATTCGAGTCGTGAACGACGAACTCCTCGCCAAGCGCGACGAAGAACGCATGCTCCTCATCGCAGCGGCCGCCGGTGACCGGGCGGCCTTCACCCGGCTGCACGACCGCTTCCGACCGCTCGTCGAGCGGTACGTCCGCCACCAGCTCGTCGATGCGTGGCAGGCGGAAGAGGTCGTGCAGGACGTCTTCCTCGAGATCTGGCAGATCGCCGACCGGTTCGACCCGGCGCACTCGGCCATCGCGTGGATCCGCACGATCGCGCAGCGCCGGGCGATCGACCGGGTCCGGAAGAGCCGGGCGGACCGCGACCGCGACCTGCGGATCGGCACCAGGGACGCCGACCTCGTGGACCACTCGAGCGTGGAACGGGCCGAGAGCGTCCTCGACCGTGCCGAGCTCCGCCGCGCCGTCGCCGCGCTCCCCGGGCGCCAGCGCGACGCCGTCGTCCTCCGGCACCTGGTGGGGCTGACCGGGCCCGAGGTCGCCGCGCGGCTCGGGGTCCCGGTCGGCACCGCCAAGACCCGGGCGCGCGATGGGGTCATCGCACTGCGGCGGGTCATGGTGCCCTGAGCGCGCCCGTCGGTAGGTTCGACGGGTGAGCAACGCAGCGCGTCCGATCACCCTGATGACCTACAACGTCAAGAACCCGGATCCGGCCCACGACTGGCCCGCCCGGTTGCCGGTCCTGCTCGACGTGGTCCGGCGGCACGACCCCGACCTCGTGTGCGTCCAGGAGGCCTTCGCGCACCAGCTGGACGACCTCCGCGCCGGTCTGCCCGACCACGGCGACGTCGGCCAGGGGCGCGAGGGCGGCACGGCCGGTGAGCACGCGGCCGTCTTCTTCCGTCGCTGCCGACTCCGGCCGATCGACGAGGGCGCCTTCTGGCTCTCGGACACCCCGGACGAGCCCGTGTCGAACACCTGGGGGAGCCTGTTCCCCCGAGTGGCGAACCACGCGCGGTTCCTCGACGCCGAGGGCGAGGCGTTCACGCTCCTGACGACGCACCTCGACCACGAGGTCGGACCGCACGGGGACGACGTCCGGGCGCGGAGCGCGGCGCTCATCGTCGAACGCCTCAGCACGGCGGACGGCCCGGTCATCGTGGCGGGGGACTGCAACGAGCCGGCCGGGGCGGGGCCTGCGTCGCGGGTGCTCGTCGAGGCCGGGTTCGAGGACGCCTGGCTGGTCGGTGGCGACCCGGCGGACCGGACGGCGACCTTCAACGACTGGCAGCCGCCGGTCGACTCCGGGGAGCGCATCGACTGGGTGTTCACCCGGGGGATCGCCGGCGTCGACCGCGTCGTCATCGACCACGACGGCCCGGAGACGTGGTTCGCGAGCGACCACTTCCCGGTGGTGGCGACGCTGCGGGTCTGACCGGGCCGGTCAGCAGGTGCGCTTGGCGTGCACCGGCATCGGCGACCCGAGCACCGTGACCGTGGTGTCGTCGGTCAGGGCGGAGACGCCGTTCGTCCCGGCAGCGGACTCCGTGTCCGTGTCGGACGGCGTGCTCGTGTCCGTCTCGGTGCCCGTGCCGCGGCTGTCGGGCGGGCTCGCGGCGTCGTGCTGCGGGGCCCACCCGGGCTCGAGCAGGAGCTGGAACGCGCGGGCGTCCGCGGAGCCGAACGACATCCGGTCGGACTTCGGGGCGTCCCGGATCGCCGTGCGGATGTCGTCGCCCACCTGGACACCGTCGGGTCCGGTCAGTTCGACGTCGCCGCCGAAGCGGGACCGCACCGTCTCGCGCAGGACGCGGATCTCCACCGCGTTGCCGGCAGCGGCGGGGGACGTCAGGGCAGCCACGCGGACCGCCCCGCCCCACGTGTAGGTCGTCCCGGCGGGGAAGCACGCGCCGCCGTCGCCCTCGGCCGTCTGCGTGCGCGACGCGGTGCCGAGCAGGCGGTTCAGCAGGCTGACCGTCGTGCGGGAGTCGCGCATCGACGCCTCGGTCACGGTCTTGTCGCCGCGCCGGAACACGAGCGATTCGGCGTCGAGCTCGATCGAGTCGACCCGCTTGAGCTTCGCGTTCGTGACCCGGACGGGCTCGTGGTGCACCGGGTCCGGTCCGAGCTCGGCCGCACTCGCGGGGGTCGCTGCGACCCCGGTCCCGACCGTGCCGTCGACGGCGACCGTGCCGGCCGAGAAGGCGAGCACGGCGGCGCTCAACGCCAGCACGGTCCGGAAGGTCACCACTCGACGGTACGACGCCCGACCCGTCTGGACGACGGGTGTTACCGAATCGGAGCCTGGTCGTCACCGGACCGTGACATTCGTCGGTGACGCGTCACATGCCCTCGGCAAGCCCCGCCGACGGGGGCCTGTCGGCCGAACGGGGGACAGCCTCCTGGACGGTGCGGGGGTGCCGCGTGCGTACCGTCGGCGGCATGACGGACCAGCAGATCGACCAGTACAGCATGCAGGACCCGACGAAGATGTACGCCGACAAGAAGCCCGACGAGCAGTACCTCGAGGGTGCCGGCACGGACGAGGAGATGGCGGAGAACGTCCCGGCCGACCACGGCGAGGACACCTACCGCGGCTCCGGTCGACTCACCGGCCGCAAGGCGCTCATCACCGGCGGTGACTCGGGCATCGGGGCCGCCGTCGCGATCGCCTACGCACGAGAGGGTGCCGACGTCGCGATCTCGTACCTCCCCGAGGAGCAGGAGGACGCCGACCGGATCATCGCCCTCGTCGAGGCCGCCGGTCGCAAGGCCGTCGCCCTGCCCGGTGACATCACCTCGCTCGCGACCTGCGAGCAGCTCGTCGCGGACGCCGTCGAGCAGCTCGGCGGGCTCGACATCCTCGTGAACAACGCGGGCAAGCAGCAGAACGTGTCCTCGATCGAGGACATCTCGGACGAGGAGTTCGACGAGACGTTCAAGACCAACGTCTACGCGACGTTCCGGATCACGAAGGCGGCCGTGCCGCACCTGCAGCCGGGATCGACCATCATCAACACGACCTCGATCCAGGCGTACGCGCCGTCGCCGCACCTGGTGCACTACGCGGCGACGAAGTCGACCGTGAACAACCTCGCGAAGGGCCTCGCCGCGCAGCTCGCGCCGAAGGGCATCCGCGTGAACGCCGTCGCACCGGGGCCGATCTGGACCCCGCTCCAGCCCGCCGGTGGCCAGCCGCCGGAGGCCCTGCCGTCCGCCGGTGAGCAGACCTACCTCGGCCGCTGGGGTCAGCCGGCCGAGCTCGCGCCGGCGTACGTCTTCCTGGCGAGCGGCGAGTCGTCGTACGTCGTGGGTGAGACGCTCCACGTCGACGGGGGCATGCCGACGCCGTAGTCGCGACCTGCGGAAGGACGGGAGGGACGGTGCCAGCTGGCACCGTCCCTCCCGTCCGTCAATCGGTCGTCAGCAGGGCGCGGTGCAGGTGCGCGCCAGACGCTCGAGCAGTTCGCGCGCGGACAGCGCCGCGGCCAGCTCGACCTCGACCGGGTTGATGCCGACGGCCCGTTCGAACGCGCGGCGCCGGGCCTGGTCGGCGATCGGGACCTCGGGGCGCTGCGGGAGCGCGGCGATCGCCCGGGCCGCGGCGTCGAACGCGCCGGTCGGCCGCCCGAGTTGCTCCCACATGGTCCGGACGTCGTGGGCGACCTGATCCGGGTCGCCGCCGAACTCGAAGCCGGCCGAGGCCATGGTCGCCAGTCCCTGCGCGGTGGGGTCGTTCGGGGTCATGACGGCATCGTCACACGGATGACCGCGAACGCGCTGCGAACCGCATCGCTTGTCCCCCGACATGCCGACACCCGGACCGGGGATTCTGGTGTCCCCCGATCTCCGTTTGGATGGACCTGCCCCCAGGGGCGACACGGACAGGACGTCCGGGGACCGACGGAGGGCACGATGCTCGAACACACCAGCGCGGACACGCAGGCGGCAGCCGCCGCGGCCGCGACCCTGCACCTGCGGATCACGATCGTGGGGGCGACCGTCGACCTGCTGCGGGACGTGCCCTTCCACGAGGCCGACGCGGGACTCGTCGCCCAGCGACTGGGGATCACCGTCGAGGAGCTCCGGCAGCACTTCCCCTCGTGGGACGGACTCGTGCTCGCCGCCGTCGACCGGTGGAACGGCGGCCGCATGGACGAGGTCGCGCGCGAGGTCGGGGACGGCTCGACCGTGCAGCTCCTGCGCGGGATCGTCGCGTCGAACGCCGAGGACCCGGCGCTCATGCGGCTCCTCGTGGCGCTGCTCTCGGTCGCGGGCAACCCGCAGCACCCCATGGCGTCGTACCTCCGGTCGCGCTACCAGCTCTTCTACGCGCAGATCAAGCGTGGCCTCGAGCACGACATCGCGGTCGGTCGGGCGCCGCACACGATGGACCCGCGCCGAGGGGCCGAGCAGCTCATCGCCCTGTACGAGGGACTCCAGTTGCAGGCGTTGCTGCGGTCGGACCTCGACCTCGTGCCGGCGTTCGACCGGGCCGTCGCGCGGCTCGAGCGGGGCTGGATGGAGCGGTACGAGCCGCAGGCGGCCCGGCGGCTCTCGACGTGGAGCGACGGCGGCTGGGAGCTCTGACGCCGCGCGGCGGTGCGCAGCGTCACGCGGCGGTGCGCGTTCTCACGGGCTGGGCGACACTTCACGCGCGTCGCGGCCCGTGAGATGTCGCCCAGCCCGTGAAGTCGTCGGCTGGCCGGCTCGCCGGCCGGCGCGGCGCCGGCGCCAGCCCGTCAGCGCGGGCGCGGCCCCCGCGGCACCGAGCCGTTGCCGGGGTCGTAGCCCGAGTCACGGATGACCTTGATGGCCGTCGTGTCGTTGTGCACGGAGTGCACGACCACCCGTCGGGACCGCCGGAGCGCCCGCCGTGCCCCCGGCGTCGCCACGAGGCCGCCGAGGACCAGCCCCGCCCCGATCGCCAGCGCGACCGAGACCGCCGCGACGAAGTCCAGCGCGGCACTCGACGACCCGGACATGAAGTTGAGCAGCGCGTTCGACACCGCGACACCGGGCAGCAGGGCGCCGCAGAACGCCGGCACGGAGATCGCCGCCACCGCCGTCCGCATCCGCGCGGCCGCGATCGTCGCGAGGACGCCCAGCAGCACGGCGGCGAGGAACGTCGCACCGAGCAACGGGATGCCGAGCTCCCGGAGGCCCCGCAGCGCGGCACCGGCGGCGACCGAGAAGACCACCGCGACCGGGATCACCCGCGCGCTGGCCTGCTGCACGAAGCAGTTCGCCGCGGCCGACACCACGGTGAGCAGCAGTGACGCCCACAGCGGCAGCGTCTGCGTGACGATGCCGGACGGGTCGACCTCGATCCGGAGCCACTTCGTCACGGCGATGCCCGCGGGCACCCCGACCACGATCGCGGCGATGACGAGCCCGATGTAGAACGCCCGGGCCACTGCCATCGCCCGGAACCCCGAGATCGCGTCCTGCGCCCAGGTGACGAGCGACGGGTGCGGGAGCAGGAGCACCACGAGCGCGGCCACCATCGTCGCCGCCTGCCCCGGGTGCAGCACACCCGCCCAGATCGCGAGGGTGCCGATCGCCGACGCCACCGCACCCTGCGCACCGGAGACGAAGAACTGCGGGAAGCCCCGGCCGGTCAGCCACCGGCCCGAGACGATGATCCCGAGCATGAGCACGAAGGCGCCGAGTCCGGCACGCCAACCGCCGCCGGCCTGCATCGCGATCGAGATGCCGAGGATCGACAGCCCCACGTCGGCCGTCCACCGCGGCCAGCGCGGCGGGAGCCGGAGCACCGCGACCAGGGCGCTCACGGCGGAGGTCATGTCCCGCTCGTCGTGGACGAGGTCGTCGACGATCTGGTTCGCCCGCGCCAGGCGGTCGAGGTCGGATCCGTCGGACTGCACCGTGCGGACCTTCACGAGCGGCGGGTGGTCGGCCGGTGCGTACTGGATCGTCACCGAGCTGCCGGAGAAGTCGAGGTCGAGCGGCGCGAGGTTCCACTTCGTCGAGACCGCGACGACGGCCGTCTCGACGCTGCGTGTGTCCGCACCGGACGCGAGCATCACCTCGGCGAGGTCGAGGCAGAAGTCCACGATCTGCACCGGCGAGTACTGCTCGAGCGGTCGGGTGTCGGGGACGACCTCTTCGTAGATGGTGCCGCGGAGGCGTGCCCGGGCGTCGCGGATGTCGTGCTGCGCGAGGCTCCGGACGCGTGGCCGTGGTGGACGCCCGGGTCTGGCTCCGGGGAGGGACTGCTCGGCCATCACGCCATCGTGCCAGGCGCGCTCCGCCGAGTCCGGACGCGCGCTGAACGCCTCAGCGCGGGCGACGGACGCTCAGCCGACCGGCGGCGAACGCGGCGACCACGGCGCCCACGACGACGAGCAGCTGCCCGACGACCCGCTGCCACGAGTTGGTCCCCGCGACGAAGGCGTAGTCCGACAGTGGGGCGTACGCGAACCACCCGAACGCGGCCGGCGGCGCGGAGGCCGCGACCACGAGTCCCGCGACCACGGCGACGAGTCCCGCCCAGAAAACGATGCCGGTCGGGGTGGCGAAGAGACGTCGGATCACGTCCGCCAGCGTATGTGGTGACCGACGGACGGGAGGCGCGGTGCCAGCCGGCACCGCGCCTCCAGTCCGTCATCAGGTGACGGCTCCTGCGTCGCTCGCCTACTGCTCGAACGTCGCGTGCAGCGTGATGTCGACGCCGGTGAGTGCCTTGCTGACGGGGCAGGTGGCCTTGGCGTCCTCGGCGGCCTTGAGGAAGGCCGCCTCGTCGATGCCGGAGACCTCGCCGTTCACGGTGAGGACGATGCCGGTGAGCTTGAACCCGCCCGCGCTGTCCGGGCCGAGCGAGACGTCGGCCTTGACGTCGAGTGCCTCGACCGTGCCGCCGGCCTCGCCGAGGACGGCGGAGAACTGCATGGCGTAGCACGCGGAGTGCGCGGCGGCGATGAGCTCCTCGGGGCTGGTGGTGCCGTCGGCGTCCTCGGCGGCGCGCTTCGGGAACGAGACGTCGTACGTGCCGACCTTCGAACTGGAGAGCTCGACCTGGCCGGTGCCGTCCTCGAGGCCGCCGTTCCAAGCAGTGCGTGCGGTGCGCGTGGGCATGGCCGCTCCTTTCGTGTGGGGGATCGGTCCCGATCGGGACCGCCGACGCCGAGTCAATCAGAGAACGACCGTTCTCGCATCGGCTCTCGGGGAAGACGCAGGTCTGCCCTACGATCGGGCGCATGGGGGACAGTGTGGTCGGCCGATCGCGTCCTGGCGGTGCCCGCTTCGACCACGGGCTCTTCGCCGGTCGTGCGGCGGTCCGGCCGGATGCGCAACACGTGTCGCCCTGAACGACGGGTGTAATCTGGAGAGCGTTCAAAGGAGACCCACCATGCGCGCCGTCGTGTTCGAACAGTTCCAGACGTTCCCGTCCCTCACGGACGTCCCGAAGCCCACTCCGGGTCCGGGGGAGGTGCTCCTCAAGGTCGCCGGTGCCGGTGCGTGCCACTCGGACGTCGCCGTCTACCGCGAGTTCCAGGCGGGGCAGCCGGGCGCACAGCAGCCCCCGTTCGTCCTCGGGCACGAGAACTCGGGTTGGGTCGAGGAACTCGGCGACGGCGTCTCCGGCTTCACGGTGGGCGACGCCTACCTCGTCTACGGCCCGGTCGGCTGCGGGCACTGCTCGTACTGCTCGAAGGGCCAGGACACCTACTGCGAGAACGCCGCCACGAACCCGTACATGGGCATCGGCCTCGGGCGCGACGGCGGCATGGCGGAGTACGTCACCGTGCCGGCGCGCAACCTCGTGCCGCTCGGCGACGCCGACCCGGTCGCCGCCGCACCGCTCAGCGACGCGGCGCTCACGCCGTACCACGCGATCAAGAACTCCCTGCCGAACCTGGCCGGCGGCGGCAAGTACGCCCTCGTCGTCGGACTCGGCGGCCTCGGACAGATCGCCGTGCAGATCCTCACGGCGCTCACCGGTGCGACCGTCATCGCGACGGACATGAAGCAGGACGCGATGGACCGCGCTGCTGCCCGCGGGGCGATCACGGTGCCGGGCGGCCCGGACCAGGCCGCTGCGATCCGCGAGATCACCGGCGGCCGCGGGGTGGACGCCGCGTTCGACTTCGTCGGGGCGACGCCGACGATCACGGTCGCCCAGGCGTCCATGGCCATCGGTGGCCGGTTCACCGTCGTCGGGATCGCCGGTGGCACCACCGAGTGGAACTTCTTCCGGACGCCGTACGAGTCGACCATCACGAACACGTACTGGGGCACCATCGAGGACCTGCACGAGGTCGTCGCGATGTACCGGGCGGGGCAGATCGTCCCCGACGTCGAGCGCTACGCCCTGTCCGACGCGCTCGAGGCGTACCGGAAGCTCGAGGCCGGCGAGCTCTCGGGCCGCGCGGTGGTCGTCCCGACGCTCTGACCCACTCGCCGCGGGGCGGTCAGCGTCCGGCGGCGTAGCCCTGCGCGCCCCGCGAGTTCGCCGCAGCGCCGAGCACGCCGGTCGCGGGGTCCCGCGTCACGCAGGACAGTCGACCGAGCGCCCAGTCGCCCGCCCGGGTGACGACGTGCCCGCGGGCCTCGAGGCCGGTGATCACGTCGTCCCCGAGGCGGTCCTCGACCACGAGCCCCGCCGGTTCCCACGTGCGCGGCCAGAAGGACCCCGGGAACGACGTCGTGTGCAGCGCGGGGGCGTCGATCGCCTGCTGCGGGGAGTACCCGCCGACGATCCACCGCAGCAGGAAGAGCAGCTGCCACTGGTCCTGCTGGTCGCCGCCGGGTGAGCCGAGCGCTGCGACCGGTTCGCCGTCGCGGAGCACCAGGGTCGGGGTGAGTGTGGTGCGTGGGCGCTCGCCGGGGCGCAGCGTCGACGCCGTGCCCGGTTCGAGCCAGGTCATCTGCAACCGGGTGCCGAGGCAGAAGCCGAGCTCGGGGATCGTCGGGGACGACTGCAGCCAGCCACCGGACGGGGTCGCGCTGACGATGTTGCCCCAGCGGTCGACGACGTCGATGTGGCACGTGTCGCCGCGGGTCTCGCCGTCCGGGGCGACGAACGGCTCGCCGCGGTCCTCGACGGGAGCGGCGGGAGCAGCAGGCGCGGCGGGTGCGGCAGCCGCGGCTGGGGTCCGGTCCCGAGCGACCTGCACGGTCGGTTCGCCGAGCCCCGCCGCGGCACCGGTCGCGTACGACGTCCGGACCGGCGGCATGGCGTGCACGACCCCGTCGACCGCCCCCGGACGCAGTTCGGCCGACGCACGCTCGCCGATCAGTGCCCGGCGCGCGTCGGTGTACGCGTCCGAGAGCAGCACGTCGAGGGGGACGTCGCCGTCGCCGTAGAACGCCTCGCGGTCGGCCAGCGCGAGCTTCAGGGCCTCGGCGATCGTGTGCGCGCCGAGCTCGGTCGAGGGGTCGAGCCGGGCGTCGTCGAGCGGTTCGAGCAGCCGGAGGGTCTGCAGGAGCGCCGGGCCCTGACCCCACGGGCCGGTCTTCGCGATCGTGCAGCCGCGGAACTCCGCCGTCGTCGCGGGTTCGTAGGACGCCCGGAACGCGGCGAGGTCCGACGCCCGGATCACCCCGGCGTGGTCGGTCCCGGACGCGTGCCGGTGCGGTTCGCGGACGAACCGGTCGATCGCCTCGGCGACGAAGCCCTCGGCCCACTCGCCGCGGGCGGCGTCGATGCGGGCGGTCCGGGTGTCGGCGCCGGCACCGGCGGCGACGAGCCGCTCGAACACCGAGGCGAGCGCCTCGTTGCGCACCAGTTCCCCGGGGACGGGCACCGCGCCTCCTGGCATCCACTGCGCTGCGGAGGTGGGCCAGTGCTGTCGGAACAGGTCCTGCACGGCGGTGATCGTCCGGACGACCGCGGGCGTGACGGGGTGGCCGTCGCGTGCGTAGCCGACCGCCGGTGCGAGCACGTCCGCGAGCTCCCACGTGCCGTGGTCGCGGAGCAGCAGGAGCCAGGCGTCGACGGCGCCGGGGACGGTGGCGGCGAGGGCACCGGAACCGGGGACGAGGTCGAGGCTCTCGGCGCGGTAGTGCTCCGGCGTCGCGCCGGCCGGGGCCGGACCCTGCCCGACGAGCACCGTCGGCGTCGGGTCCGTGGCGGTGGCGAACACCGCGGTGAGGTCGCCTCCGGGGCCGTTCAGGTGCGGTTCGACGACCTGCAGGACGAACGCCCCCGCGACCGCTGCGTCGAATGCGTTCCCGCCGCGCTCGAGAACGGACTGCGCCGTGGCGGTCGCGATCCAGTGCGTGGCCGCCGCCGTGCCGAACGTGCCGCGGATGTCCGGGCGGGTGGGGTGTGCGGTGGGCGGCGTGAACGCGGGGTTCGGCATGCTCCCATCCTGTCCCCGCGGTCCCGATCAGGCGACAGCCACGGCGACACCGGCGGCGACGAGCAGCACGAGGTACCCCCACGCGTGCACGGCTTCGGGCAGGTGCGGGGGACGGCGTCGGAGCATGACGATGACCGGCACGGCGCCGAGGAGCAGCGCTGCCGCCGCCCGGACGTCCACGGCGCCGACGAGGCCCGCCGCGTGCAGGGCCCCGGCGGGCACGAGCAGCGTCGCGATGGTCGCGGGCAGGGCGATCGCGAGGGTGAGCGGGTTCGCCAGGGTCGTCGCGGCGGACATCGTCGCACCCGCTCGGCGCATCACCGGGACGGTCATCACGCTGCCGCCGACCCCGAGGAACGCCGCGGCGGCGCCGATCGGCAGGCCCGCCACCGTCGGCAGGCCGCCACCGGTCGGGACGCCGGCGGCGGTCGCCCGGCCCGCGGTCGAGTGCACGGACGGGTCCGGGGCACCGGGGCGTGCACGGCCGGGACGGAGGAACCCCGGGCGCAGCACGAGGTCCGCGACCGTGACGGCGAGGTAGACGACGAAGCCCCACCGGATGAGCACGTCGGGGGCGAACCGGGCCGCCGCGACTCCGACGACCCCACCGCCGCCGAGCAGCAGGAAGAGTGTCCACCGGCCCCGGAGCGGCGTGAGCGCACCCCGCCGCGCGGACGCGGTCGCCACCGCGGCGTTGACGAGCATCACGAGCGCGGAGGTCGCCGTCGCCACCCGGACAGCGTCCCCGCCGAGCGCGGCGTCCGCCACCGTGATGATCGGCACGGTGACGAACCCGCCGCCGAAGCCGAAGAGGACGGTGGTGACCCCGACGAGGACACCGATGAGGACGAGCACGACGAACGACACCCCTCCATCACAGCCGGAAGGGGAGCGGCGGACGATCGCATGTGCGGCAACTTCCTTCGAGACCTAGCCTTGCCGTGTGCGCAACGTGTCCGTGGCCGACTTCGACGGCCTCCCCGTGGACGTCCTGCCGATCGGCACCGACTACCCGCCCGACCACCTGCTCGCCCGGCACGAGCACCGGCGGGCACAGCTGCTCTACGGCGCGAGCGGGGTGATGCTCGTCGAGACCGACGAGGGGTCGTGGACGGTGCCGACCGACCGCGCCGTGCTCATCCCCGCGGGCGTCGCCCACGAGGTGCGGATGCTCGACGTCACGACGTGGAGCCTCTACGTCGAGCCCGACGCCGTCCCGTGGTGGCCGACCGTCTGCACCGTCGTCGAGGTCGGCCCGCTCCTGCGCGAGGTCCTCCGCGCCGCGAACGCGCTCGAGGTCCCCTACGACGAGGCCGGTCGGGACGCGGTGCTCGTCCGGCTCGCCCTGCACGAGCTGCAGCGGGTGGCGCCGATCCCGCTCACCGTGTCCCTGCCGCCGCACGGGGTCCTCCGCGAGCTGTGTCGTTCCTACCTGGCAGCCCCGGACGTCCACGTGACGAACGCGGACTGGGCGCGCGCGGCCTCCGTGTCCGAGCGCACCCTCGATCGGCACTTCCGCGAGGCGACGGGCGTGGGGCCCGCGGGCTGGCGGGTCCGTGCGCGTCTGTTGTCGAGCCTCCCGGCCCTCCGGCGGTCGAGCGTGACGGACGTCGCGGGCCGGCTCGGGTACGCCACCCCGGCGGCGTTCACTGCCGCCTTCACGAAGGCGTTCGGTGCGCCGCCGTCGCGGTTCCGGTGAGGGGCTTGCGCAGGACCGAGCACGCACCCATACTGAACCCAGCGGTTAATTAACCGCAGGGTTCACCGAGGAGGCGACGATGGAGACCGATCGCACCGACGCCGTCCTGTCGGCGCTCGCCGACCCCATCCGTCGCCGCATCGTCGAACGACTCGGCAGGGGCGAAGCCACCGTCACCGACCTCTCGGCACCCTTCGACGTCAGTGCGCCGGCGATCTCCCGGCACCTCGGCATCCTCGAACGCGCCGGCCTCATCACCCGCGAACGGCACGGCACCTGGCGCACGTGCCGCCTCCGGCAGGAAGCCGTCGACGAGCTCGGCACCTGGGTGGGCCGGTTGCGGCCCGACTGGGACCGCCGGTTCGACAGCCTGGAGGCGCTGCTCGCCTCCCAGCGACCGCCCGCCCCCGTGGGTGGCGCGTCCACCGCACCGACCGTCACGTCCGTCGACCACCAGGAGCAGTCATGACCGAACAGTTCACCGCCCACGCCACGCACCGGTTCGCGTACCCCATCGCGGACGTCTACCGCGCCTTCGTCGACCCCACCCTGCTCGCGCTGTGGTTCGGGCCGCTCGGCTTCCACGTCCCGGCAGCCACCGTCGAGGTCGACGCCCGGGCCGGCGGGGCGTGGAACCTGACGATGGTGAGCAACGACAACCCCGAGTGGACGTCGCCGGTGACCTCGGTGCTCGAGCAGATCGAGGAGAACCGGATCATCGTCGGTACCTCGACCGCCCAGGGGATCCCCGGGATCGAGGACGGGACGCCGCTGTCCCTCACGCTCGAGTTCGCCGAGGACGGCGACGGCACGATCGTCACGCTCACCCAGGGCCCCTTCCCCGAGGTCATGCGCGACATGAACATCGCCGGTTGGACGCAGTCGTTCCACAAGCTCGAGGCGCTGCTGGGGTCGCCGAAGGAGTTCCTCAAGGCCCCGTGACGACGGCCGTTGCCCCCGGAACTGGGGTTGTCCGGTCCGGGCAACGGGGTTGTGGACTCGTCACGAAAAGGTGACCATCGTTCGGCGGCGTGTCGAGAGCACGTCGCCGAACGGCCGCGCAGGGGCTCGGCCGGTTCCAGATCAGGGGTTCCATGACCAGCACACCGTCCTCCGTCGCGCACGCACGCCGACTCCCTCGACTCGCCGCCGCGGTCGTGGCCATCGCCGTCGTCGCCGGCGGTGTCGTCGGGATCGCCGAACCGGCGTCCGCCGCCGTCGTCCACAAGGGCTCCGTCCCGGCCGGCACGACGCTGCAGCCCGGGGACTCGGTGACCTCGCCGAACGGGCAGTTCCGGCTGATCCTGCAGGGCGACGGCAACCTCGTCGAGTACGGCGTCGGGAACCAGGTGCTCTGGGCATCGAACACCTCGAACCAGCCCGGCGCGATCGTGACGATCGGCCGCAACCGGGCCGTCGACCTGCTGCGGGGCGGGAAGCGGATCGTCCGCTGGGCCTCGGCCGGCACCGCGCAGTCCACGTCGTTCGCCGTCCGCGCCGACGGCACGATGGGGCTCTACTCCGGCAAGACCGCGATCGTGAACTGGACGAGCCAGCAGGGCACGGTCCCCGCTGGCAACTCGATCTACTCCGGCACCGTGCTCAGCTCCGACACGAGCGGTGCCCGTCGCCTCTCCATGCAGGCCGACGGCAACCTCGTGCAGACCGTGAACCGCAAGGTCGTCTGGCAGTCCGGCACCGCCGGCCACAAGGGCGCGTGGGCCGAGCTGCGCAAGGACGGCAACTTCGCCGTCGTCGGTCGCGACGCCGCGCAGAAGAAGGTCACGCTCTGGAACTCGCGGACCGGCACAGCGGGCGCCGGCACGCTCATGGTGCAGGTGGACGGCAACGTCGTGCTCTACGGCGGCAAGGACACCCGGGTGTGGTCGACGAAGCCCGTCACCGGCATGATGTGGCCGGTCGCGAGCACGAAGATCTCCGGGCGCTACGGCGACGACCGCGGGGCCGGACACGTCCCGCGCTACCACCAGGGCGCCGACGCTCCGGTCGCAGTGGGCACGCCCGTGTACGCCTCCGGGACCGGCACCGTGACGAGCACCGTCGCGAACAACGCCTCGTACGGCAACTACATCGTCGTGACCTACGGGAACGTCACCGTGCTCACGGCGCACCTCAGCAAGATCGAGGTCAAGCAGGGGCAGATCGTGTCCGTGCGGAGCGAGATCGGGCGGTCCGGGAACACCGGGCAGTCGACGGGGCCGCACGTGCACGTGGAGACGCGGCGGGCGGGGTCGCTCTTCGATCCGTTGACGCTGCTGCACTTCCGCTGACGCCGGGGAACGGCCCGCACTGGACCGGTGCGGGCCGTTCGTCGTCGTTCGCCCCCGGGGGCGAGGAAATCCACAGCCTGATCGACTCCCGCACATCACATGTCACGATCGTCATGTGACGGGAGCCAAGCGCGCAGGGATATACATCGACGGGTTCAACCTCTACCGCCGCGCGCTCGAACAGCGGCCCGAGTGTCGGTGGCTCGACGTCCGACGGCTCTGCGAGCTCTTGCTCCCGGACTTCGAGGTGGTCCACGTCCGGTACTTCACCGCGTACTCGCAACCGTTCCGGGGGTCTCCCTGCACTTCGGGACCTTTCGGTCGAATCGTCGGTGGATGGCCGTCAGCCCGCTCGAGCTGCAGGCCGACGGATCTCCTCGAACCGTGCGGGTGCGCAAGATCGAGGAGAAGGGGTCGGACGTCAGCCTGGCCGCGCACCTCGTCTGCGACGCGATGAGCGGGAGCGTGGACGCGGTGTTCGTCCTGTCGAACGACTCGGACTTCGTCGATGCGCTGCGGCTGGCACGGGAGCGCGCCGATGTCGAGATCGGGTTGATCAGCCCGACGGCGGCACCCGCTCGGAGCTTGCTCGCTCTCGCTCCCGATCACGTGCGGCATGTTCGCGCGGCGTCGATGCTGGCGGCGCAGCTGCCCGAGCGGATCGTGGATGCCCACGGCACGGTCACCCGGCCGAAGCGCTGGGTGGCCAGAAGTACAGAAGCCCCGCCGGAGGCGGGGCTTCGCGCCCGGTAGTCGAGACATCCGGGGGTGTGGCACACACGCTATCCGAGAGGCCGGCCACGAGCAAGCGCGGGACCTTGCCGCCGTCTCGTCTGCGCCGCTCGCTCGACTCGTGGCCGACGCGCGACACCAGCACGGACTGCTTTGCTCCAGTCGACAGTCCCGGACCTCGGCGACGTCCCTCCAGTCGGAACGGCCCGCACTCGTGCCGAGTGCGGGCCGCCGTCTCAGTCCCGCCGCCAGACGTCGAGCAGGAGCCTGGTGACGGCCACGAGCAAGCTCGCGACCGGCAGCCAGGACATCCGACGCCTGGGCTCGGACCCGTTGTCCTTCGACATCGAGACCACCTCCGGTGTGTCAGCGCCGGCGGACACGAGGAGCGGGGTGCCGAGGGGTGCGTCCATGACCGGGGTCACGTATGCTAGTTCCGAGCGAAACGCTCGGGACGTCGCGTGTCCCTCTGGCACTCCACTCGGAGAGCAACTCGAAGCCCATCACCGTTGCAGCGGTGGTGGGCTTCAATCTTGCCCGGGACGATCGTCCGGCGACCGCCGCCCCATACAGCAGCCTACGGTGATGATGTGTGATGTTCCACCTGCAGTAGCTTGGTCACTGCCCGCGAATTGGGGGCGCGAGCGATCGCATTGGTGACAGGTCTTCAACTAACGTTGGATCGACCCAGGGGAGGAACGATGGAGTTCGAAGAACGCCTTGCTGCACTGGCCACGAAGGTGCAGAACCAGCGCGAGGCCATCCAGACCGAAGAGGCGACGAAGAACGCGTTCGTCATGCCGTTCATCTCAACGATCCTCGGCTACGACGTGTTCAACCCGCTCGAGGTCGTACCGGAGTTCACCGCCGACGTCGGTGTGAAGCGCGGCGAGAAGGTCGACTACGCGATCATGCGCGACGGCGAGGTGCAGATCCTCATCGAGTGCAAGAAGTCCACCGAACCGCTGAAGATCGAGCACGCCTCCCAGCTGTTCCGCTACTTCTCCGTCACCAACGCCCGCATCGCGGTGCTCACGAACGGCGAGGTCTACAACTTCTACACGGACCTCGATGCGCCGAACAAGATGGATGACCGGCCGTTCCTGGTGCTGGACCTCGCTGACATCGACGAGACGCTCCTCCCGGAGTTGAGCAAGCTCACGAAGGACGTCTTCGACCTCGACTCGGTCATCAGCGCGGCGGAAGAGCTCAAGTACGTCGGCTCGATCAAGCGAGCGATCGCCGCGCAATTCCGCGAGCCGGAGGAAGACTTCGTCCGACTCTTCGCCTCTCGTGTGTACGACGGCCGTTTCACCCAGGAGGCGCGGACGCAGTTCACGACGCTCGTCGCGAAGGCGTCGAAGCAGTTCCTGAACGAGCAGGTCAACGATCGCCTCAAGACGGCTCTCGGCGCCTCCTACACGTCCCCGGTCGGAGCGGAAGCACCTGCGGAGGCCATGACGAGCGCGGCAGTCGCGGAGGACGATCTCGACCGGGACACCGAGATCGAGACCACGCTCGAGGAACTCGAGGGGTACCAGATCGTCAAGGCGATCGCCTGCAGCGAGGTGAAGCCGGACCGCATCGCGCACCGCGACCAGAAGTCGTACTTCGCCGTCCTGCTCGACGACAACAACCGCAAGCCGATCGCTCGTCTGTGGTTCAACGGCAAGAAGCAGAAGTACCTCGGGCTGTTCGACGAGAACAAGGTCGAGACCAAGCACCCGATCGAGGCGCTCGACGACATCTACCTCCACGCGAACGCAATACGCGCCAGTGTCGCCAGCTACCTGAAGTGATCACCCCGGCAGTCTCCCCTCTGATGAGATTCGGTATCCGGCCCCGACTAGCTATTTACGCGATTGAAGGCAGATGCTCCAGGTGAACTCCGTACGCCGCCGCGCACTATTCGGACTGGTGGTACTCCTCGCTTTCACGGCGGTTGCATCCTTAACGGGTGAAGCATTTTACGGGGCTTGGTGGTTCTACACGGCACTTGGCGGAATCCTATCCGCGTCACTGCTCGAACCGTTCTATACGGCGGCTCGGCCGGCGTTGGTTAACGCGATTGGCGCCATCGCGGCGTTCTTTACTGTTGACCGGAGCCCCCTGTGGGGGCTGTGGGTTTCCTACCTCGGCCTTAGCTTGATCGTTGTCGTAGCGGCATTATTGGCAATATTCCTTGCGGATGACACGGCTTTGAAGCGCGTATCCTACCGAGTTTCATCGTGGGGAACTGCCGTGGCGCTGGGGGTTACCGCGCTTCAGCTCTACGCCGTCAATCGCATTGCGGCTGGTGATTCAAGGTATGTGTGGTTGGTAATAGCTGCGACCTTGGTCGCATTCGCTCCAAAAGTCGTTCCCCTTGCCGCGCTGTGGCGTAAAGAGCCAACGGTGAATGGAGCGCTCATAGACGCGATCGCGCCTGGCGTCGTGCTCCTCGGCGGATTGGGGCGTATCGAAGCAGGACGCCGCGTTCGTGTCTCCGACGTGGGCGAAGGTGTGGTGACCGGTCAACTACCTGGGCAGACCGGCTGGCAGACCGTCGTGTCTCTTGCCCAGGCTGGTGATGTATCGGGCGGTGGTCTTCAGCGGAGTGTTGGTGTCGAGGTGGGGGCGCATTCGAACGTTGTAGGCGTGGCAGGGCCCGGTACGACCGTCTCGTTAGTCCATTTCACCTCTCTTGAAGCGCTCGAACTCGGTCAGGTGCTGGCCGCTGACGTCGACGGTGCAGATCGGTGGCTGCAAGTCGTTCACCTCGAGTTGAACGAAATGAACTGGTCTAATTCGAAGGCGGTGGGCGCGTCCATCGTTGCGACGCAACTGGGAACCGAGGTGGCCGGTTGGCTCAGGCATTCCGTGCGCCTTTTGCCGCCTCATGCTCCGCTCCGACTTGCGGCACCCTCGACGAGCGCTCTGCCAAGCACTCATTTTCGCGTCGGTGAGCTCCCTGGTACCTCGATGCCGATTGGCGTCGCTACTGATCCTGCTGTAAGGGGCCATGTCGCGGTGCTCGGGATGTCAGGAATGGGAAAGACAACAACTGTCGCTCACATTGGGGAGCAACTCTCCAAGATGGCGCAGGTGGTGGTCCTCGACGTTACCGGGGAGTACTCAAGTAAGAGATCGATTGCTTCATATTCGACCGGAGCCGCGTTCTCGAACGGGTTCTCAGTGCAGGATGTGCGAGGGGCTCCGGCCGCTGCGACAGAGGTATTTGTTCGGGAGATGATGAACTCTGGGCATGCGGAGTACATGGCGGGTTCACCGAATAGCCGGGTGGTGTTGTTAGAGGAAGCGCACAGTCTCGTCCCAGAGTGGAACTTTGCGAGTCGGCCCGAGCAGGACGCATCGGCATTGTCGGCGCGCTACGTCATGCAGGCTAGAAAATTCGGCCTCTCGTTTGTTCTTGTCTCGCAAAGAACGGCGGTTGTTTCGAAGTCTGTTCTCAGTCAATGCGAAAGCTACATCGTATTTCGCGTGGTGGACGACACCTCTCTCTCGTATCTAGAGTCTATTGTGGGCCCTATTGCGCGCCAGGTGGTGCCGTCCTTGAAGCGATACGAAGCCTTGTGCTTTGGGCCTGCCTTCAACTCCGACGGACCGGTTGTCGTGAGGATGGACGTCTAGGCTCGGTTTTGATGGAGAAGCGCGGCGGTCGGGTGCTCGTGTTGGTGGCGATCGGGGTGGTCGCGGGGGTGCTCTCCGGCCTGTTCGGCGTCGGCGGCGGGGTCATCGTCGTGCCGGCACTGATGGCGTTCCTCCAACTCGACCAACGTCGGGCATCGGCGACGTCCCTCGTGGCGATCGCCCCCGCGGCCGTCGTCGGTGCGATCACCTACGCCGTGCAGGGCGAGGTGCACTGGCTCGCGGCCCTGACCCTGGCGGTCGGCAGCGTCGTCGGGGCCCCGATCGGCGCGCGGCTCCTCCGTGCGCTCCCGCTGCGGGTCCTGCCGTGGATCTTCGTCGGGTTCATCGCGGTCGTGCTCGTCTCCCTGTTCACGACGGTGCCGACGCGTGGGGGCGACGTGCACTTCGGGGTCGTCGAGGCGATCGTGCTCCTGCTGCTCGGGCTGCTCTCGGGCGTGCTGTCGGGGCTCGTCGGGGTCGGCGGTGGCGTCGTCATCGTGCCGGGGCTCGAGGTCGTCCTCGGCGCGGGCGACCTGCTGGCGAAGGGCACCTCGCTGCTCACGATGGTGCCGACGTCGGTCTCCGGCACGGTGGCGAACCTCCGTCGCCGTGCGGTGGAGCTGCGGGTCGGCCTCACGATCGGCATCACGGCCGCGATCTGCTCTCCAGGAGGCGCGTGGATCGCCCGCCTCGTCGATCCGCAGGTGGGTACCTGGCTCTTCGCCGAGTTCCTCGTGGTGGTCGCGGTGATCGTCCTGCGCCGTGGTCGCCGGGCCGTGCCGCGGAACGAGGCGACGGACGGGGAGGTCGCGTGACGCGCCTCCAGGCCGGTGGTGGACGGAACCCGGCGGATGCGGAGGCCGTGCTCGCGGCGTTCGCACGGACGAGCGGTGACGTGCCGGCGGCGCGACGCGTCGCGCGGCAGTTCGCCGACCTCGACGAGGGCGAGCGGTCCGCGCTGCTCTGGAGCGAGGACGCGGGGGCACGCCTCGTCGCGGTCCTCCTGATGGTGCAGGCGATGCGGGAGCACCCGGACCCGGAGCTGACCGACGAGTACCTGTCGGCGGCGAAGGCGGAGCGCTTCGACGACTCGGTGCTGGTCGACCTCGGGGCGGAGGAACTCGTGGGCGCCCCGCTCGTCGGCGGCTCGACCGGACCGCTGTTCGCGCTCGTGAAGTCCGACGTTGCGATGGTCCGGCGGATCGCTCTGGTCGCGACCCTGGCGTTCGTGAAGCAGGGCGACGCCGAGGTGCCGCTCGCCATCGCGGGGCGACTCGTGCGGGAGCGGAGCGACACCGTGCAGTCGGCACTCGGGTGGGTGCTGCGCGAGACCGGCAAGCGGGCGTCGGAGGACGCGCTCGTGGCGTTCCTCGAGCGGCAGGCGCGGTTCCTGGGCCCGGCGGCACGGGCGACGGCGACGGAGCACCTGCCGGCGGCCGAACGCGACCGGTTGCGCGGCTGAGGCGACCGCCGGCCGTCCGTCGGACGCGGCGCGTGCCCTCAGTCGGACGCGGCGCGTGCCCTCAGTCGGACTCGGTGGGCTCCGCGAAGAACGTCGTGAGCGACACGACGACACCGTCGCGGACCTCGACGACGTCGATCCCGCGCACGGCGGGCGCCCCGACCGGGCCGAAGCCCCACGCGAGTGCGCCGTGCGTCTCCGAGACGTAGCGACGCCCCTCCTCGACGAACTGGAAGGCGCCGGGCACGGTCTCGAGGAGCTCGGCGGCCTTCTGCTCGAGGGCGTCCCAGCCGACGGCGGTGCCCTCCGGGTCGGTGAAGGTCACGTCGGGGGAGTACGTCCGCTCGATCGCGGCACGGCGGGAGGCGGCGTCGCGGTTCCCGAAGACGTCGTGGAGGTTCGCGGTCAGCAGCTCGGACACGGTGGCCATGCCCGGAGCCTAGCCTGGGGGCATGCACACCGAGGTGCCCCGGCCCCGCATCGATGCCGCACTCGTGGAACGGCTCGTGGCCGCGCAGTTCCCGCAGTGGTCCGGGCTGCCCGTGCGCGAGGTCGATCCGCAGGGATGGGACAACCGCACCTACCGACTCGGCAGCGAGCTCGCGGTCCGGCTGCCGAGCGCCGCCGGGTACGTGGCGGCGGTCGAGAAGGAGCAGCGGGTGCTGCCGTACCTCGCGTCGCGGCTCGACGTCCCGGTGCCGGAGCCCGTCGGCCTGGGCGTCCCCGCCGACGGGTACCCGTTCCCGTGGTCGGTCCGGCGCTGGATCGACGGCACGGTCGCGCTCCGGGCGACGGACCTCGACCGACGGGCCTTCGCCGCCGACGTCGGCGCGGTGCTCCGGCAGCTCCGGGCCGTGCCGGCCGGGGACGGGCCGGTCGCCGGGGCGCACTCGTTCCACCGGGGAGCGCACCCCTCGCACTACGCGGCCGAGGTGGTGGCGGCGCTCGACGCGCTCGGGGACGCCGTCGACCGCCGTGCCTGCGAAGCGGTCTGGGACGCTGCGACGGCCTCGGTCTGGCACGGGCCCGCCGTGTGGTTCCACGGCGACGTCGCCCCGGGCAACCTGCTCGTCGGCGCGGACGGTCGGCTCTCCGCGGTGATCGACTTCGGCACGTGCGGCGTCGGCGACCCGGCGTGCGACCTCGTCCTCGCGTGGACGTTCCTCGACGGCGATGCCCGCCGGGACTTCCGTGCCGCGGTGGGTCTCGACGGGGACACGTGGGCGCGTGCTCGGGGCTGGGCGCTCTGGAAGGCGCTCATCATGCTCGCGGGGAGCGCCGGGCCGGGGGACCGGAGTGAGCACGAGGCGGTGCTGCGGGCGGTCCTCGCCGATCCGGTCGCGACCTGAACTCCGAGTCACGCAGTCGGACCGCCCGCCGGGGCCGGGGCCGGCGGGACTAGGGCGTCAGCACCGCGTCCAGCACGAGGTCGAGCGCCGCGAGCTGTCGCTCGGGCGTCCACCGCTCCGGGTCGCCCGCGGCCAACGCGGTGATCCCCTCGACGGTCGCGGCCACGGCAGCCGCGCGGTCGGCACACACCGCACCCGCGAGGCCGGTCGCGAGCGCGAGCAGTCGAGCGAGTCGCTCGGCGAAGGAGCGGCTGTTCGTCACGTGCCGATCACGCAGCACCGGGTCGCCGAGCGCGGCGGCGAGGAACGCGACCCACGCCCGGGCCTCGGCGAGGCGTCCAGCATCGACCGCGAGTGCGCCGCCGGCCACGGCCCGCACTGCTGATGCCGCATCCGGGGCGTCCGCCTCGAGCGCGTCGGCACGGACCCTCGTGCGGTCGTGCAGGACGTCCCGGGCGTGCAGGAGGAGGGCGCGCTTGTCGGGGAACGTGTGGAGGACGAGCCCCGTCGTGCACCCGGCGCGCTCGGCGACCGCACGGAGCGTCAGGCCCGTCGGACCGAGGTCGGCGAGGGTGGTGAAGACGGCCTCGGACAGCCGGGTCCGCTGGGCGGCATCGTCTCGGGTCCGGGGCACACCGGAAGCGTAACAGGTGTTACCGTAACGGTCGTTACCGAAAGGATCGCCATGCGCTGGACCATCACGACCGTCCCGTTCGACCACCCGGACGCCGACCGGCTCCGCCGAGCGCAGCGGCAGGAGCTCGACGCGCGGTACGGAACGAGCGACCACGAGCCCGGCGTCCCGCCGACCGCGGCCGACGTTCCGGTGTTCGTCCTGGCCTGTGACGAGCACGGCTCCGCGATCGCCTGCGGCGGACTCCGGCCGCTCCCCGACCATGTCCTCGGTGCCGGGGTCGTGGAGATCAAGCGGATGTACACGACGCCGTCCGCTCGGGGGACCGGTGTGGCGACGGCGGTGCTCCGGCGGCTCGAGCGGGAAGCGGTGCGGGCGGGCGCAGGCTCGGTGGTCCTCGAGACCGGCACGGCGCAACCCGACGCGATCCGGTTCTACGAGCGCGAGGGGTACACGGCGATCCCGCTCTTCGGCGCCTACGCCGGGTCGACGAACTCGGTGTGCTTCGGTCGGCGAATCGACGCGGTCCCCGAGGTCAGCGCCGCGGACTGATGGGCGTCTCGGCCAGGACGACGTCCGGGTCCATCGGGATGCCTCCGAGTACCCGGGGTGTGCCCTCGTGCCAGGCGACCTCCACGCCGGAGGCACGGAGTCCGGCGACGCTCAGGTCGATCCGGAGCAGCGGGATGGACAGGTCGGCGTAGCGCTCGGTCACGATCGCATCGACCTCCGCCGGGGTGGTCACGCGGACGTGGTCGCCGGGTTCGAGCGGCACGTTCCGGGTCGCGACCTCGTACACGCCGAACCCGCGGCTCATCTCCCAGTCGTCGGCGATCGCCACGTGGCAGATCACGTCGTCCATTGCGCATCCTCTCCTAATGAAACGCCAACGTATCATTACCGGTACACTCGGACCATGGGCAAGCGAGGGCGACCGACCGCGGACGAGCGTGCTGCACGCGACGAACGGGTGATCGACGTCGCGACCGACCTCTTCCTGGCGCACGGCTTCGCGGACGTCTCGCTCGACCGCGTCGCCGCAGCGGCCGAGGTCACGAAGCGGACGATCTACACGGCCTTCGGCGACAAGGCGGCCCTGCTCCGGGCGGTCGTCCAACGGCACCACGGGTACAGCGACGACGCGCACCCCGACCTCGAGTCGACCGCGACCGCCGTGGTCGAGGCGTTGCTCTCGGACCGCGCGGTCGCGCTGCACCGGCTGGTCATCGCCACGGCCGTCAGCTCGCCCGAACTCGCACGGGGCTTCCACGAGTCCGGCCCGCTCACGGCGCAGGCCGCGCTCGTCCGCGCCGGTGCGGAACCGGGCGAGGCGGAAGCGCTCTTCACGCTGCTCCTCGGGGAGCGACACCGTCGGCGACTGCTGGGCCTCGAACCGGCTCCGACCGCTGCCGAGGCCCGCACCGCCGCCCGTCGCGCGCTGGCACGCACCGGAGCAGGACCCGGGGTCACGGCCACCCGGCACGACCCCGCCGACCCCGCCGACCCCGGCGACCCCGGCCCCGGCCCCGCGCCTGGTCCGCGGTCAGCGTGAGAACACGTCGTCCAACGTGTACGTCCCGAGCCGCCGCTGCCGGACGAGCGCGCCCAGCCGGGGGAGCGCGTCGATCGTCCCCGGGAAGTTCGCGTGCCCGATCACGATCCGGCCCGGCGTGAACCACTGGTCCGCGAACCCGACGATCTGCCCGGCACCGATGTCTCCGGAGTCCGCGAGCGTGCCGTACCAGAGCAACGGCGTGGTGTAGCCGACGCGTGCGGCCACCGCGTCGACCCGGGCGTCGTGGTACCCGAACGGCGGCCGGAAGTACGGGCGCGCGTCGACGCCGAACGTGCGCTCGATGAACTCGTGGTTGCGCGTCAGCTCGTCCTCGATGGCCTGGTCGCCGAGCTTCGTCAGCGCCGGGTGGTCCCAGGTGTGGTTGCCCATCTGCACCTGCCCCGACTCGACGAGGGGCCGGAGCACGTCGGCGTGCTCCGTCCAGGAGGGCCGCGCCCCGTTCACGAAGAACGTCAACCGGGTGCCGGTCGCGGCGGCGAAGCGGGCGTAGGCACCGACGACGTCGGAGGACGCTCCGTCGTCGACGGTCCACGCGATCCCGGGCGTCCCCGCCGGCAGTCCGGTCACGGTGCCTGCCGGGAGCGTCGTCCTCGAGATCGTCGGCTGCACCCACGTCGGTGTCGGCGTCGGAGTGGGCGTCGGCGTCGGGGAACGCGTCGGGGTCGGTGGGTGCGTCGCGACGGCCTCCCGTCGTGGTCCGGTCGGCGAGCAGGCGGAGAGCGCCCCGGCGGCGAGCAGGGCGCCCGCTCCGGCGAGCAGGGAGCGGCGGGTGGTGCGGTGGTCCATCGGCACCAGCTTCGGTCGACCGGCCGGTCGGGCGCATCGGCTGGCGGGACGATCCGGTTGGCCGGTCGGCCACCGGGCGCGAGCACGGGACTGCGCACGGCGACGACGAGTGCGCACGGTGGACGGCGCGCAGACGTCGTTCCGATGCGCACCTCCGGCAGGCGGCTGACGCGGGACACGGGGTCGCCGCGGGCGGGCCAGGAGGCGCGGCTCGCGTCCGCCACGGAACGCGCTGACCGGACGGGGCTGGGAACGCACCACGGGTCGGGCGGGTACCGACGTGGGGAGACGAGCCGCGCCTCCTGGCCGGCCCGAAGCGACCACGAGAGGAACGCGACGTGCGCGCACTGACCTGGCAGGGCACCGAGAAGGTGTCCGTCGAGACCGTCCCCGACCCGACCATCCAGGAGCCGACCGACGCGATCGTGCGGATCACCTCGACCGCGATCTGCGGCTCCGACCTGCACCTCTACCGGGTGCTGGGCGCCTACATCGACAAGGGCGACGTCCTCGGCCACGAGCCGATGGGCATCGTCGAGGAGGTCGGTTCCGCCGTCACGAACCTCAAGGTGGGCGACCGCGTCGTCGTCCCGTTCAACATCTCGTGCGGCCACTGCTGGATGTGCCGCAACGGCCTGCAGTCGCAGTGCGAGACCACCCAGACCGCCGAGTACGGGACGGGCGCCTCGTTGTTCGGCTACACGAAGATGTACGGCCAGGTCCCCGGCGGACAGGCCGAGTACCTCCGCGTGCCGCACGCCGACTACGGGCCCATCGTCATCCCGGACGACGGCACGCCCGACGACCGCTGGCTGTTCCTCAGCGACATCCTGCCGACCGCCTGGCAGGCCGTGCAGTACGCCGACGTGCCCGAGGGTGGGACGCTCGCGGTGCTCGGCCTCGGTCCGGTCGGACAGTTCGCGGCCCGGATCGGCGCGCACCTCGGCTACCGGGTGCTCGCCGTCGACCCCGAGCAGGTCCGCCGCGACCTGGGGGCGAAGCACGGTGCCGAGGTGTTCGACCTGACGAAGGACGTCGTGCCGCAGCTCATCGACCTGACCGACGGTCGCGGTCCCGACGGGGTCGTCGACGCGGTCGGCATGGAGGCGCACGGCAACCCGGTCGCCGGGTTCGCGCAGCGCGCCGCCGGACTCCTGCCCGACGCGATCGCGCAGAAGGCCATCGAGGTCGCCGGTGTCGACCGGCTCGCTGCCGTGCACGCGGCGATCGACCTGGTCCGCCGTGGCGGCACGGTCTCGCTGAGCGGTGTCTACGGCGGTCGAGCGGACCCGATGCCGATGTTCACCCTGTTCGACAAGCAGATCACCGTCCGCGAGGGGCAGTGCAACGTGAAGCGCTGGATCGACGACATCATGCCGCTCGTGCAGGACCCGTCGGACCCGCTCGGGACGCTCGACCTGACGACCCACCGGGTCTCGCTCGAGGACGCCCCGCACATGTACGAGGTGTTCCAGAAGAAGGAGGACGGCTGCGTGAAGGTCGTGCTCGACCCCGCACTGGCCGCCGCCTGATGCGGATCGTCGTCGTCGGCGCGACCGGCAACCTGGGGACCGCCGTGCTGCGGCGGTTGGCAGCGGTCCGTGCCGAGGGCACCTCCGTCGAGGTCGTCGGGGTCGCCCGGCGGCTGCCGGACCTCCGTGCCGAGCCGTACGGGACGGCCGTCTGGCACGCCGTCGACATCGGCGCCCCGGACGCGGTCGATCAGTTGGCCGCCGTGTTCCGGAGTGCCGACGCGGTGGTCCACCTCGGCTGGGCCCTGCAACCGACGCACGACATCCCGGCGCAGTACCGGACGAACGTGACCGGGACCGCCAACGTCCTCGAGGCCGTGGCGCGCGTCGGCGTCCCCCAGGTCGTCGTCGCATCGTCCGTGGGGGCGTACCGCGGGGTCGACGTGGACGGCAAGCGGACGCCCGTCGACGAGGAGTTCCCCGTCACCGGCATCCCGACCGCCACGTACTCGATCCACAAGGCCGAGAACGAGACTGCGATGGACGCCTTCGCCGCTCGCCACCCGGACGTCGTCGTGACCCGGCTCCGCCCCGGACTGGTCTTCCAGCGCAGCGCCGCCGCGGAGCTCCGCGGACTGTTCCTCGGACGTCTCGTGCCGATGTCGATCGTCCGGTGGATCCGCTGGGCGGTCCTGCCGTTGCCGCTGCCGTTCGTGTTCCAGGCCGTGCACGCCGACGACGTCGCCGATGCCTTCTGGCGCGCGATCGACCGACGTGCCGGCGGGGCGTTCAACATCGCTGCCACACCCGTGCTCAACCCGCCGAGGATGGCGCGGGCGTTCGGCATGCTCGGGGCGATCCGGGCGCCGATGTGGCTGATCCGCGGGCTCGTCACGCTCACGTGGCGGCTGCGATTGCAGCCGACGGACGCGGGGTGGGTGGACATCGCGGCCCAGGTGCCGATCATGCGGACGGACCGGGCGCGGTCGGTGCTCGGATGGGAGGCGCGGCACACTTCCGAGGAGGCCTTGCGCGAGCTCGTGGCCGGGTTCGCGGACGGGGCGCGGGTGCCGGGGTCGGGGCCGTTGAGCGGGTGAGGGTGGCCCCTTCGCGGGGCAGCGCCCGGGCCGGGGAAGCGCTACGGTCGGATCGTTCCGACGAAGGGGGACGGCGTGTTCGGGGATCTGTACAGCGACGGCAGCGGCGGGTTCGGGGGTTTCGGCGGGCTCGGCGACTTCGGCGCGTTCGGGGTCCTGTTCGGCGTGGGCTCGGCCGTGATCGGCCTCGGGGTCGTCGCGATCGTCGTGACGATCGTCCTCCGCAGCGCCCGGATGGCGAAGCGGGGCCAGAACCCGTTCACCATGGAGGAGGACCTGGCGTACCAGGCCATGCAGAGCCGGACGCTCGCGCCCGAGAAGACGCTCGAGCAGCGGCTCGCCGAGCTCGACGACCTGCGCGCCCGCGGCGTCATCTCCGACGAGGAGCACCGCACTGCCCGCACCGAGGCCCTCCGCGGCTAGCCTGGGCGGGTGCTGCAGCCCATCGACCTGCTCGGGGAGTGGACCCTGCGCCGCACGGTCCACGACCGGCGTGCCGGGGTCGACGGCCTCGTGACCGGGACGACCACGCTGACGCGCGCGGCCCCGGACGAGGTCCGCTGGGACGAGACCGGCACGATGGCGTTCGACGGGCGGACCGTCCCCGTGGCACGGACGCTCCGGGTGCGCCGGGGCCCGGACGGCCGCTGGACCGTGCACTTCGCCGACGGCCGGGTGTTCCACGACTGGGTCTGGGGATCGGCGGTGTCGCACGCGTGCGCGCCCGACGACTACTCCGGGGTGCTCGCCGGGGACGCCGATCGGTGGACGGTCCGGTGGGAGGCGCACGGTCCCGCGAAGGACTACGTCCTCGACAGCACGCTGCGACGTCGGTCCCACGCGGCAGACTGAGTGCATGCCCCGCAGCTCCGGTACCGACGCCCCGCGCATCACCCTGACCGAACCGACGGACCTCGACGACTGGACGCCCGGTCCCGGCGACGTCCTCACGGGCGACCGGATCGAGGGGAAGCGCATCGACGTGTTCGACCTCGCGGGGGAGCGGCTGCCGGACCTCGAGATCGAGGAGTCGGTGATCGGCACCCTCCGGGTCGACGGCGCCGACCTCCGGGGACTGCGGGTGCGTGACTCGGTGGTCGAGACGCTCGACGCGCCGGTGCTCCGGGCGTCGAGCAGCTCCTGGCGCGAGGTCCGGATCGCCGGCGGCCGCATCGGTTCCGCCGAGCTGTACGACGCGGGGCTGAACGGCGTCGAGTTCGTCGGGATGAAGCTCGGGTTCGTGAACCTCCGTGGGTCGACGCTCACCGACGTGGTGTTCCGCGACTGCGTCGTCGACGAGCTGGACATCGCCGATGCCCGACTGCTGCGGGTGTCGTTCGAGGGGACGAGGATCCGCGCGGCCGAGGGGTCGAACACCCGGATCGAGCACGTCGACCTCCGCGCCGCCGACCTCGACCGGGTGGAGCGGCTCGAGGGGTTCCGCGGCGCGACGATCGCCGCCGACCAGCTGTGCACGCTCGCGCCGCTCCTCGCTGCCCAGGCGGGCTACCGCGTCGACTGACCCGCCGGCGCGGACGCGGTCGCCAGCGCGCGCGCCAGGTCCGCCTGCACGAGGTCGCCGTGCACCGCCGCGCCCGCCTGCGTCCCGGCCGCCGCCGACGCGATGACGGTCGCCATCGGCGCCGCCACGTTCCCGGCCGCGTATACGCCCCGCACGCTCGTCTGTCCGGCGGCGTCCACCGTCAGGGCACTCGCGTACCGGTGGTCTCCCATGAGCTGATCGGTGGCCTCGAGCCCGAGTCCCTCGAGGAACCCGATGCGCGCCTCCGCCGTGCTCGCGGCGGCCAGGGCGTCGAGCGCCACGAACTCGCCGGACACCAGCGAGACGCCGGTGAGCCGATCACCGTCGGACACCACGCCGCGCACCGGTCCCGTCACGACCCGGACACCGCGGGCGGCAAAACCGGCCAGGGTGGTGTCATCGACGAGCGTCAGGTCCGTGACGAAGGCCGTCACGTCCTCGCTCAGCGCGCGGAACATGAGCACCTGGTGTGCCCCGATCGGCGACGTCACGAGCACGCCGATGCGCTGGTCGCGGATCTCCCACCCGTGGCAGAACGGGCAGTGCACCACACCGAGCCCCCACTGCTCGGCGAGGCCCGGGACCTCCGGCAGGACGTCCACGGCGCCCGAGGCGACGACCACCCTGCGGGTCGCGACGACCGCGCCCGACTCCAGCGTGACCGAGAAGCCGACCGGGTCGACACCGTCACCGTCCGTGGCGGACGCGGCCACGATCCTCCCGGTCGTCCCCTCGACGCCGTAGGCGGCCACCTCGTCGCGGCCGACCGAGCCGAGCTCCGCTGGCGAGGCGCCCTCGCGCCCCAGGTAGTTGTGGACCCCCTCGGCGCGGGCGTTCCGCGGCTCGCCGGAGTCGACGACGAGCACGGACCGTCGCGAACGGCCGAGGACGAGAGCTGCTGACAGGCCGGCGGCTGCTCCGCCGACCACGATGACGTCGTAGTGATCACGCATGCCTGCATCCTGCGGATCCATGAGCGCCGACGGCAAACATCCTTGCCGGTCTGGCAACATGGTCGGCATGGCGACGGATCGGGAGGAACGGATCACCCCGCGCACGACGGCCGAGGTCGTCGACGGGGTCGGCCCACGACTGCGCGCGCTGCGGACGCGCCGTGCCGTCACGCTCGCGGCGCTCGCCGCCGAGACCGGGATCTCGGTGTCGACGCTGTCGCGGCTCGAGTCGGGCCAGCGGAAGCCCACGCTCGAGCTCCTGTTGCCGCTCGCACGGGCGTACCAGGTGCCGCTCGACGACCTGGTCGGGGCGCCTCGGACCGGTGATCCGCGGGTGCACCTCGCGCCGGAGCTGCACGGCGGCCGGGTGGTGGTGCCGCTCACCCGACGGACCGGCGGCGTGCGCTCCTTCAAGCAGCTGATCCCGCCGGAGCCCGCGAACACCGATCGGTCCCTCCGGACGCACGAGGGCTACGAGTGGCTCTACGTGCTGTCCGGACGGCTCCGGCTGCTCCTCGGCGACCGTGACTTCGACCTCGGGCCGGGCGAGGTCGTCGAGTTCGACACGCACACGCCGCACTGGGTCGGGAACACCACGGACGAGGTGACCGAGGTGCTGTGCCTGTACGGGCCGCAGGGCGAGCGGGCGCACATCCGGTCGCGGCCCGCCGACCGCTAGAAGACGTGTGCGATGACGTCGTCGAGGAGGCCCGACGTCGGCGTGTTCGACTGCTGGACGTGGATGCCGACGTCGCCGCGGGTGTAGTACGTGTCGCCGTCGGTGACCGGGTACTCGGCGTTCTGCGTGCCCTTCTGGCAGCGGTACCCGTAGCCGTCGAGGGAGCAGTCGTACCCGTCCAGTGCCGTCTTCAGGTGCTCGTACGCCTTCGTCGAGTCCACCGTCGCGACCCGGATCGACAGGAAGGAGATGTCCGCCCGAGGGTCCTTCCAGACGCAGGAGAGCTGCTTGCCGTCCGGCTGGAGCACCGGGGTGAGGTCGTCCTTCGGCACCACCACCGGGTCGCCGACCACCGTGGGGTCGTTCAGGGGCGAGCCCGCGAACGAGGAGTCCCACTTGCCCGCCGTGATGAGCGCCGCGCACGAGTCGGGGATCCGGCCGGCGTCGTCGTCGACCCCGGGCACGGGGGTGATCGTCGAGGTCGGACGCGGGGTCGAGCCCGGCATGGTCGGGGAGGCACTCGGAGCCGCGGCGGACGTCGTCCCGGTCGGGGCAGGGTCGGCGCCGGTCGAGCCCTGGGCGCAGCCGGTGAGGGCCAGTGCTGCGAGCGCGATCGCGATCGCCGTGCTCCCCGTGGTCGTCATCCGTCGCATGTGCTCCCCCTGGTACCGCGATCACGGGCCGGGCGGTGGCCCCGCAGCCGACCGTAGTCGTCGGCGTCCGCGGACCGATCCGATCGTCATCGGATCGTGTCCGGGGCGGTTCCCGCCGGCGATGGGAGGATGACCGGGTGACCACGCCCACCGTCCCGCTCTTCCTCGACTGCGACACCGGCGTCGACGACGCCCTCGCCCTCACGTACCTGCTCGACGTCCCGCACGTCGACCTCGTCGGCATCGGTACGGTCTCCGGCAACACCGACGCGGCGACCGCGGCCGTCAACACCGCGGCGCTGCTGGCCCTGTGCGGCCGGACCGTGCCCGTCGCGGTCGGCGCGCACGACCCGATCGGCGGATCGTACGGCGGCGGCGCTCCGCACGTGCACGGAGCGAACGGCATCGGCGGGGTCGACCTCCCGCCGGGTGTCGCGGCCGCGGAGGACCCCGCCGCCGAGCTCCTCGTCCGGCTGGCCCGCGACCACGCAGCCGGTGACCGGAAGCTCGACGTCCTGGCCATCGGGCCGCTCACGAACCTCGCTGTCGCGCTCGAGGCCGAGCCGCGTCTGCCGGAGCTCGTCGGCACGCTGACGATCATGGGCGGTGCCGTGGGGGACGCGGGCAACGTGTCGCCCACCGCCGAGGCGAACGTCCACAACGACGCCGAGGCGGCCAGGCGGGTCCTCCGCGCCGGATTCGACCTCGTGCTCGTGCCGCTCGACGTCACCCGGCAGCACCGCTTCGACGACGCCGATGCCGACCGGTTCACGGCGGCCGGCGATCCGCTCCGGGTCGCGCTCGGAACGATGCTGCGCAGCTACGTCGACTTCTACGAGTCGGTCGACCACGTCCGTCGCGCACCGCTCCACGACCCGCTGGCGGCGGCCATCGCGGCGGGCGAGGTCGAGCCCGCGGTCCGTACCACCCCGCTCGACGTGGTGGTCGGTGGGGCCGAGCACGGCCGGACGGTCCCCGCTGCGGACGGGCCGGCGGTCCGTGTCGTGGTGACGGCCGACGACCGTGCGGCGGACGTCATCCGCGAGCGCATCCTCCACGTCGGCACGGTGTCGACCGGGTCGGTCGGGCGCGACGGCGTCGGTCGGTAGCGCAGCGGCACGCCGTGGTCGCGGTCTCAGCTCCGCCAGACCACCCGCGGAGCCAGCAGGCGGTGTCCGGTCGACGCGGGCAGGACGGTCCGACCGGTGCCCATGAGCAGCTCGATCGCGGCCGCGGCGACCTCGACCAGGGGCTGCTCCACGCTGGAGACGCCCACCGCCTCGGCCACCGGGGTGTCGTCGTAGCCCACCACCGGCACCGCCGCCCCGAGCGCGAACCGGGCTCCGAGCGCGAGGGTGTCCGACGCACAGACGAGCGCGTCGAACCCGGCGCCGGCCTCGACCGCCGCCGCGACCGTGCCGGTGGCCGCGGTGACGTCGTCCTCGCACGTGAGCCCGGGATCGTCGGGCAGCCCGGCCGCGCGCATCGCGTCCCGCCAGCCCCGTCGGCGCTCGTCACCCTGTCCGGACGGGCTCGGCCAGCCCAGGAACCCGATCCGGCGGTGCCCCTGCGCCACAAGGTGCTCGGTCGCGTCGTGCACGCCCGCGTACCCGTCGACGTCGACCCAGGGGTGCGGCGCGGCGTCCATGTCCGGCAGACCCCACGGCCGGCCGAAGGTCACGAAGGGGATGTCCCGGGCGCCGAGCCACGCCGCGCGGGGATCGCCGTGGAACGTCGAGGTGAGGACGAACCCGTCGACGTCCGAGCCCTCGACGAGGCGTTCGATGTGGGCGAGTTCGTCGTCGACGTCGGTGGCGGTGAAGAGCAGGATGCGCATCCCGCGCAGGTCGGCACACTCGACGAGCGCGTGCAGGAAGCGGTCGAGCACGGCGCCGGAGATGCCGTGCACCGGTTCCAGCCGGACGCCGAGCGTGGAGCTCTGGCGGGTGCGGAGCCGACGGGCGGATGCGTGCGGCCGGTACCCGAGGTCGTCGATGGCTGCCTGGACCCTGGTGAGCGTCGCGGGGCGGACGACCTCGGGCCGGTTCAACGCGTTCGACACCGTCTGCCGTGAGACGCCCGCGGCGAGGGCGACGTCGGCGACGGTGGCGGGATGCGACATGGGGTTCACCGTAGCGCCTCGCAGGTGTATGGTCGACTCGTTTGATCGATCAAATTTGAACGATCGAAGTACTGCACTCGACGAGGAGTCCCCCTGATGCAACGACGCACAGCACGCATGCTGACCGCGGGAGCGATGGCGCTCACCGCAGCTCTGACCCTCTCCGCCTGTGGCTCCGGCTTCTCGAGCTCGGGCGGCAACGGTTCCGGCGGTGGCGCCGCGAAGCTCACCTCGAGCGACGACCCCCTCACCGTCCTCATCGGCTCGTCGGGCGACGCCGAGACCGCCGCCGTGAAGAGCGCCGCCGCCGCGTGGTCGAAGTCCTCGGGCACCGGCGCGACGGTGCAGCCGGCGAACAACCTCGACCAGCAGCTCGCCCAGGGCTTCGCGGCCGGCAAGCCCGCCGACGTGTTCTACGTCAGCACGTCATCCCTCGCCGGGTACGCCGCGAACGGCTCGCTGTTGGCCTACGGCGACCAGCTCGAGGACACGAGCGACTTCTACCCGACGCTCACGAAGTCGTTCACCCTGGACGACCAGCTCTACTGCGCGCCGAAGGACTTCTCCACCCTCGCGCTGTTCATCAACACGAAGGACTGGAAGGCCGCCGGGCTGACCGACAGCGACGTCCCGACCACCTGGGACCAGTTGCGGACGGTCTCCGAGAAGCTCACCCGCGACGGACGGGTCGGACTCACGACCAGCCCGCAGATCGAGCGTCTCGGGGCGTTCATGACCCAGGCCGGCGGTGCCCTGACGAACAGCGCCCAGACGAAGGCGACGGTCGACTCGGCCGCGAACGTCGAGGCCCTCGACTACGTGAAGGGCCTGCTCGACGACGGCTCGATGAAGTTCTCGAGCGACCTCGGCGAGAGCTGGGGAGGTGACGCGTTCGGCAAGGACAAGGCCGCGATGACAATCGAGGGCAACTGGCTCACCGGGGCGATGTCGTCGAGCTACCCGAGCGTGGACTACAAGGTCGTCGCCCTGCCGAAGGGCCCGAAGGGTGCCGGCACGCTGCAGTTCACGAACTGCTGGGGCATCGCGAAGGACTCCCCGAACCAGAAGGCAGCGCTGTCCTTCGTCGAGAAGATGACGAGCACCGACCAGCAGCTCGCCTTCGCGAAGGCGTTCGGTGTGATGCCCTCGGTCGAGTCGGCCGCCGGCACCTGGAAGCAGGAGTACCCGCAGTACGCCGCGTTCCTCGACCAGGCGGACGCCGCCCAGGGCCTGCCGAACGCGTCCGGGACCGCCGACGTGATCGCCGACTTCGACTCGAAGCTCGGCAGCCTCAGGACGACCGACACCAAGACCCTGCTCGAGGGCGTCCAGAAGAACATGGCCGCCGCGCTGAAGGGCTGACGGACGTGTCCCGGAAGAACCGTGCCGAAGCCGTCTCGGGCTGGCTGTTCACCGCGCCGACGATCATCGTCCTCGGCCTGTTCCTCGCTGTGCCGGTGGTCATGGCGGCCTGGGTCAGCGTGTCCGACTGGCGGGGTGTCGGCAGCCCGTTCTCGTCCGACGTCTCCTTCGTCGGCGGGCAGAACTACGCCAAGATCCTCGGCGGCGGGGGGCTCGACGAGCAGAACTTCGGCACCGCGCTGCGGAACAACCTCTGGTACGTCGTGTTCGTCGTCCCGCTGCAGACCGCCGTGGCGCTCGGGCTCGCCCTGCTCGTCAGCGGTCGGGCACTGCGCGGGCGCGGGTTCTTCCGGACCGCGTTCTACTTCCCCTCGGTGACGAGTTCGGTCGCCATCACCGTCCTCTGGCTGTTCCTGTTCTCGTCGACGGGAGCCGTCAACAAGATCATCAGCTGGGCGGGGATCAACGGACCGAACTGGTTCAACGAGCCCACCGGCCTGTTCCACCTCGGCGCAGGCACACCACCGGCCTTCCTCGCCGACCACACGATGCTCGGCATCTCGTGGTGGGAGTGGCTCGCCGGTCCGTCGGTCGCGATGACCGCGTTCATCCTGCTCGCGGTGTTCACGACGAGCGGCACCTTCATGCTGCTGTTCATCGCGGCGCTGCAGAACCTCTCGCCGGAGGTCGACGAGGCAGCGATGATCGACGGCGCCGGGTCCTGGACGCGGTTCTGGCGGGTCACCCTGCCGCAGCTGCGCCCGACGCTCTTCACGGTGCTGACACTCGGGCTGATCGGGACGTGGCAGGTCTTCGACCAGATCTACACCGGCACGAAGGGCGCCCCGGCGAACACGACGCTCACGCCGGCGTTCCTGTCGTACACGTCCGCGTTCCAGAGCCAGCAGTGGGGCGTCGGCGCAGCCATCGCCTTCATCCTGTTCGGCATCATCGTCGTCTTCACGCTGCTGCAGCGGTGGGCGCTGCGCGACCGCCCGGTGTCCCGCCGTCGGATGCGGTGGATCGAGAAGGGGAGCACGCGATGACCAGCGCACCCACGCCGGCGACCGCAGGCGGCGGGACCGAGCCGACCCGCGCCTCCAGGGCGGCAGTGCCAGGAGGCGCGGTGCCGGACCTCGGCGCCACCACCGTCACGCAGGCACCCGGCCCCGGCCGGCGGCCACGTCGGCTCACGCCGCGGAGCGTGGTGCTGCTGGTGTTCGGCGTCCTGATCGCCGTCGTCTACCTGCTGCCGTTCTACGTCGCGATCGTGAACGCGTTCAAGACCGACCAGGACGCCTCCCTGCACCCGCTGGCGCTCCCCGTCACCTGGACCGGCGCGGCGTTCCAGACCCTCTTCGAGAACTCCGACTTCGGGATCTGGGCGATGAACTCGATCATCGTCGCGGTCTTCGTCACGCTCGGCCGGATCTTCTTCGACTCCCTCGCCGGGTACGCGTTGGCGCGACTGCGGTTCCCGGGTCGCCAGACCGTCTTCGCCCTGCTCATCGCCGTCATGGCGGTGCCGGGCGTGGTCCTGCTCATCCCGAAGTTCCTCGTGATCAACCAGCTCGGCATGTACGACTCGTACTCGGGCATGATCGTGCCGTTGCTCGTGGACGCCGCCGGGGTGTTCATCATGAAGAACTTCTTCGAATCGATCCCGGTGAGCGTCGAGGAGCAGGCGAAGATCGACGGTGCCGGCACGTTCCGGACCTTCTGGTCGGTCGTGCTCCCGATGGCGCGTCCGGCCGTCGTGACGATCACCATCCTGTCGTTCCAGGGATCGTGGAACGAGCTCGCGCACTTCATCGTGTCGACCTCGTCGCCCGACCTCACCACGCTCACGAAGGGCGTCGCATCACTGGCGTCGGGCGCGCTGAGTGCCGGGAACCAGTTCCCGGTCAAGCTCGCGGCGGCCTTCGTCATGACCATCCCCGTGGCGGTCGCGTTCTTCGTGTTCCAGAAGCGCATCATGAACGGCAGCGACGGGGCGGTCAAGGAATGAGCACCCCGACGTGACCGCCACCGAACCCACGATCCTGGCCACCTGCGGCGGTCTGGTCGGCGGCGAGTGGGACGACTCGGCGTACGGTCCGCTCCTGTTCGAGGCCGTCCGGCTCGCCCGCGTCCCCGCCGGTCGGCCGCCACGCGTGTTGCACGTGAACACCGCCGGCGGCGACCAGCGGACCGTCGAGGGGGCAGAGCTCGCCGCAGCCCGTACGGCCGGTGTCGAGGCGTCGCACCTGCGGTTCTTCCCGAGACGGAACGTGCCGTCCCTGCGCGACGCCGTCCTCGGTGCGGACGTCGTCTGGGTCTCGGGCGGCTCCGTGGTCAACCTCCTCGCCGTGTGGCGTGCCCACGGTCTCGACGAGGTCCTCCGTGAGGCCTGGGGAGCCGGGGTGGTGCTCGCCGGTGGATCGGCCGGCGCGCTCTGCTGGCACACCGGCGGCGTCACGCAGAGCCACGGCCCGCAGCCGTCGGTCCTCGCCGACGGACTCGGCTTCGTGTCCGGCTCGCTCGGTGTCCACACCGACTCGGACCCGGAGCGGTCGCCGGTCTTCCGCGCGGCCGTCGCGGCGGGGGACCTCCCGGCGGGCATCGAGCTCGACGAGGGCGTCGGCGTCGTCCACCGTGGGCGCTCGGCCACGTTCGTCGAAGCCGTCACCGACCACGACGGAGGCGGCGCGGTGCGCATCGCCCGTGCCCCCGGCAACCCGACCGGCATCCGTGCCGAGCCCCTGCCCGTGCGTCGCCTGCCGGACGCACCCCGATCCGTACCGAGCTGGACACCCAGCGCCTGGACCCCGTCCCCCGAACCCGTCGACGAGGAAGCCCCATGACCTCCACCACCACGAACACCACCACCGCCGCTGCCACGACCGCCACGCTGCAGCCCCTGCTCCACGACGAGGTCGCCGTCATCGCGGCACCGACGCAGGCATGGTCCGGTCGGGACGGTGCCATCGGCGCGAACCCCGTGCACGGCTACTGGACCGGCGACCAGCGGTTCGTCTCCGCCGTGCGCGTCAGCGTCGAGCACTCCGCGGTGGAACCCGTCGCCGTCGTGCCCGCCGGTGCCCGCGAGGTCGTCTTCAGCGGACTCCTGCGCGGCCTCGACGGTACCGGCGCCGATCCGGACGTCCGCCTCGACCGTCGTCGGACGGTGCGCATCGACGGGGTGGCGGAACGCCTGCGCATCACCGATCGGCTCCAGGGGCCCGGCGCGAGCACCGCGGAGCTCGTCGTGACCGTCAGGCTGACCCCGGACGCCGCCGGGATGGACGCGGTGAAGGCCGGTCACGGCCCCCAGCCGGTCCCCGCCGACGCCTCGGACCAGATCGCATCGTGGACCTCGGGCTCCGTACGGGTCCGGCTCGACGCCCCCGGCGCATCCGTCCGCGTCGAGGACGGTGACGTCGTGCTGCGCTGGCGGACGGAGCGCGCGCACCAGGTCGACCTCGCGTGGGACTGCGCCGTGGAGACGCCCGACGCCGTCGTCACCGGCGTGACGACCCCGCGCCCGTTCGACGTCCCGGCCGGCGTGCAGGACGACCGGCTCCGGCGCTGGCTGGAGCGTGCCACCGACGATCTCGACGCCCTCCGGCTGGCACGGCCCGAGGGCGAGTTCATCGCGGCCGGCGCCCCCTGGTTCTTCACCCTGTTCGGCCGCGACGCGATCTGGGCCGCCCGCTTCCTGCTGCCCGTCGACACCAGCACCGCCGGGGGCACCCTCCGGGTCCTCGCCGCGCTGCAGGGCACCGCGGACGACCCCGCGACCGCCGAGCAGCCCGGCAAGATCATGCACGAGCTGCGCCAGGCGTCCCTGCCGGTCGACAACGACGAGATCTCCCTGCCACCGCTCTACTACGGGACCGTCGACGCGACGGCGCTCTGGGCGTGCCTGCTCCACGACGCCTGGCGTGCGGGGCTCCCCGACGCCGAGGTCGAGGCGCTCCTGCCGACGCTCGAACGCGCCCTGGCGTGGATGCGCGACCACGGCGACGCCGACGGCGACGGGCTGCTCGAGTACGTCGACGAGTCCGGCCGAGGGCTGGCGAACCAGGGCTGGAAGGACTCCGGGGACAGCGTGCAGTGGCGGGACGGCACCCTCGCCGACGGCCCGATCGCGCTGTGCGAAGTGCAGGGCTACGCGCACGAGGCCGCGGTGCACGGTGCCGACCTGCTCGATGCGTTCGGCCGTCCCGGCGGCGACGAGTGGCGTGCCTGGGCCGCGCGCCTGGCCGATCGCTTCCGCGACGCCTTCTGGGTGGCCGACGACATCGGTCGGTACCCGGCGATCGCCCTCGACGCCCGCAAGCGCCCCGTCGACTCCGCCACGAGCAACATCGGCCACCTGCTCGGCACCGGCCTGCTCACCCCGGACGAGGAAGCCGTCGTCGCAGCACGCGTCGTGAGCCCGGACCTGGCGAGCGGCTTCGGCCTCCGGACCCTCTCCACGACCGCCGCCGGGTACTGGCCGCTCAGCTACCACGGGGGCACCGTCTGGGCGCACGACACCGCCGTGGTGATCACGGGCCTCATCCGGTCCGGACACCACGACGAGGCCCGGGTCCTGTCCGAGCAGCTGCTCGCCGCGGCGGTGGCGTTCGACTTCCGGATGCCCGAGCTGCACGCCGGCGACGACGCGTCCGCCGTCACACGTCCGGCCCCGTACCCGGCCGCCTGCCGCCCGCAGGCCTGGAGTGCCGCCGCCGCCTTCCCCGTCTGGGTGGCGCTCCGGTAGGCCGCCGTCGCAGGGATCCGGCGGTACGGTCGAGGGCATGACGACGACCCCGGACGACCTCGCCGAGGAGCTCCGCGAGTCGATCGGCCGGATCGTGCGGGCCACCCGGGCACTCACCGACGAGCTGCCGCAGGCGCAGAGCGCGAGCCTGGGCCTGCTCGACCGGCAGGGGCCGCAGACCATCGCCGAGCTCGCCCGGGCCCGCGGCGTGAAGCACCAGGGACAGTCACGGACCGTCGCGGAGCTCGAGGAGCGCGGCTTCGTGGAGCGAGGCGTGTCCGACGGGGACCGGCGGGTCTCGGTGATCCGGCTGACGGACTCGGGCCGCACGGTCATGCTCCGGGAACGGAGCGCCCGAGCCGGGGCGTTCGCGTCGGTGATCGGTTCCGAGCTGTCCGAGGCCGAGCGCGCGGCACTCGCCAGGGTGCCGGAACTGTTCGACCGCATCGCGGCGAGACTCGAACGGTGAACGCCCTCTCATCCGGATCGACTACGTCGATGTACAACACTGTTGTAGACTCGTCGACATGGAGCTGACGAAGTACAACCACGCCACCGTCGTCCTCGAGCAGGACGGCGCCACCCTCGTCATCGACCCGGGCACGTTCACGCCGGAGGGCGCCGACCTCGCGACGGCCGCCGTCGCCGTCCTCGTCACCCACGAGCACTTCGACCACTTCGACGTCGACGCCGTCCGTGCCGCCCTCGCCGCGAACGACGCCCTCGTGGTCCGTGGGCCCGCCGCGATCGTCGACCAGCTCGGCGCGCACGACGGCCGCGTCGCCGCGGTCTCGGCCGGTGACGCGTTCGAGGTCGGCCCGTTCTCGGTGCAGGTCTTCGGTGAGGAGCACGCCGTCATCCACGGCGACATCCCGACGATCGCGAACGTCGGCTACCTCGTGAACGGCGCCGTGTTCCACCCCGGCGACGCCTACCTCGTGCCCGGCGTCCCGGTGCGGACCCTGCTGCTGCCGACCAGCGGCCCGTGGACGAGCACCGCCGAGGCCGTCGACTACGTCCGCGCGGTCTCCCCGGAGCACGCCGTGCAGATCCACGAGGCGATGCTCAGCGAACTCGGGCAGCAGTCCGCCGCGCGGTTCCTCGGCCCGGACGGTCTCGGACCGGTGCCGGTGCAGATCCTGCCCGCCGGCGAGTCGATCACCGTCTGACGGACGTGACGCACCCCTGAGAGGTGATCCGCGCCTCCAGGGCAGGGTGGAGGGATGCCCGACGCACCCTCCACCGCCGTCCTCTTCGACATCGACGGGACCCTCGTCGACTCGAACTACCCGCACATCGACGCCTGGTGGCGGGCGTGCACGGCAGCGGGCGAGTCCGTCGACGCCTGGCGGATCCACCGCGCGATCGGCATGGACTCGGCGAAGCTGCTCGAGGAGCTGCTGCCGGACGCCACGGACGAGCAGCGCGACACCGTCAAGCAGTTCCACACCGCGTACTACGCCGAGCAGATGCCGCGGTTGCGGCTCCTCCCGGGTGCCCGTGAGCTGCTCCGGTCCGTCGCCGAGGCCGGTCACGCCGTCGTGCTGGCCACGAGCGCGCCCGAGGACGAACTCGTGCGCCTGCGCGAACTGCTCGACGCCGAGGCTTGGATCACCGCCGTCACGAGCTCGGAGGACGTCGAACAGGCCAAGCCGGACCCCGGGATCATCGAGGTCGCACTCCGGAAGGTCGGCGTGTCCGCCGATGCCGCCGTGATGGTCGGCGACGCGATGTGGGACGTCGAGTCCGCCGGACGGGTCGGTGTGCCCTGCGTCGCCGTGATGACGGGCGGGATCGGCGGTGACGAGCTGCGCCGGGCCGGGGCAGCCCGGGTGTACGACGACGCGGCAGCGGTCCTCGCCGACCTGCGGGCCGGCCGGGGCCCAATCGCGGACCTGGCGAGCCGCGCCGGGGGAGCCGCCGGCAGCGGGGCGGGCGCGTGAGCGTCCGCGGCGTCGACCACATCGGACTGACCGTGCCCGACGTCGACGCGGCCAGCGCGTTCCTGGTCGACGCGTTCGGTGCCGAGGTGCTCTACGACACGCTCCCCGCGGACCAGCCTCCGAAGGGCGGCGCGGCGACGACGTCGCGCCTCGGTGTCCCCGGAGACGCGCGTGAGGTGCGGATCCGGATGCTCGCGCTGCCCGACGGCCCCGGCATCGAGCTGTTCGCCTTCGACCACGTCGAGCAGGACACCCCGGCGGTGCCGTCCGACCTCGGGTGGCAGCACCTCGCGCTGTACGTCGACGACCTCGACGCCACGTTCGACCGGGTCGTGGCCGCCGGAGCGACCGCGCTCGGCGCACCCCGCCCGCTCCCGGGTCCCGAAGCCGGCGACCGGAACCGGTTCGTCTACGTCCGCACCCCGTGGGGCAGCACCGTCGAGCTCCTGACCTACCCCGATCCCCAGCCCTACGAGGAGCACACGTCGCGCCGACGCTGGCATCCGTGACAGGATCGTCGGTCGTGATCACGATCGAACGCGTTCGGTGGGACGACCCCCGTGGTGTGGCGCTCCGCGCCCGCATGGACGAGGAGATGCACGAGCGCTACGGCGCCGCCAACGGCGACGAGGACCCGGCGGTGACGGCCGAGCGTGGCCGGGCGCTCGCCGTGGACCCGGCGACGGTCATCACCTCGATCCTCGCGATCGACGAGGACGGTGAGGCCCTCGGGCACATCGCCGTCCGGCGTCTCGGTGACGAGGTCGAACTGAAGCGCCTCATCGTCCTCGCCGCCGCCCGCGGCAAGGGTGCGGCCACCGCGCTGCTCGCCGAGGGGGAACGCGTCGGGCGTGAGGAGGGCGCCGCGCGGCTCATCCTGCAGACCGGCGACAAGCAGCCCGAGGCCGTGGCGCTCTACGAGAAGACCGGCTGGACCCCGATCCCGGTGTACGAGCCGTACGCCGCGACGATGCCGTGGTCGTTCTGCTTCGAGAAGGCGCTCTAGCGGTACCCCGCTTCCGCATTGCACTCTCAGTCCGATAGTGCAATTCTTGTCCGGTGAGCACCACCGAACGCACCCGCGCGCTGCGCCGACGCATGATCGTCGAGGCACGTCGGGCGACCATCGAGCACGGGCTGCACGGCTTCACGATCGAACAGCTCTGCGAGACGGTCGGGGTGTCCCGGCGGACGTTCTTCAACCACTTCGCGTCGAAGGACGACGCCGTGCTCGGCATCGAGATCAACGCGGACGTCGAAGCCATCGACGCGTACGCCGCCGGCGGTGTCGTCGCGGCCGACCTCGAGCCGCTCGACTCCATCGTCGCGCTGGCGATCGACCAGTTCCACCGGGCCGGCATCGACCGCGCCGACGAGGTCCTCGTCCGCGGGGTCTTCGAACGGGAGCCGGCGCTCGTCGCCCGGTTCCTCTCGGCCACCGACGTGCAGCTCGGCCGCATCACCGACGCCGTACGAGCGCGGTTCGGTTGGGGCGACGCCACCGACCGCCGTGCGCGGCTCGTCACCGAGGCCGCCGCAGGGCTGCTCAAGGTGACGGCGGAGACCTACTTCGACGACGCGTTCGACGAAGCCACCGGCCCCGCGTTCGACGAGCTGCTCACCCAGAACCTCCGCCTGATGAGGGCGGCCATCACGACCGGACAGGACACCACCGAATGAGCGCCACCGCGCCGGGCACGACCAAGCGTGCCCGCCCAGGCTCCGACGGACCGCTGCTCCTCACGCAGCGCCGGATCTGGATCATCTTCTCCGCGCTCATCGCGGGGATGCTGCTCTCCAGCCTCGACCAGACCATCGTCTCCACGGCGATGCCCACCATCGTCGGCGAGCTCGGCGGCGTCGCGCACCAGGCGTGGCTGACGACCGGGTACCTGCTCGCCTCGACCATCGTGATGCCCGTCTACGGCAAGTTCGGTGACGTCCTGGGCCGCCGCAACCTGTTCCTCATCGCGATCGCCCTGTTCACCATCGCGTCGGCCGGGTGTGCGTTCGCCGGCGACTTCACGCAGCTCGTCGTGTTCCGCGCCATGCAGGGGCTCGGCGGCGGCGGCCTGATGATCCTGTCGCAGGCGATCATCGCGGACATCGTGCCGGCCTCCCAGCGCGGCAAGTACCTCGGCCCGCTCGGTGCGATCTTCGGCCTCTCGGCGATCGGCGGCCCGCTGCTCGGCGGGTTCTTCGTCGACCACCTCACCTGGAACTGGGCGTTCTACATCAACATCCCGGTCGGCATCGCCGCGTTCTTCGTGGCGTGGTTCGCGCTGACCCTGCCGAGCAAGAAGGCGACGAAGCGCATCGACGTCCTCGGCGTGCTCTTCATGTCCGCCGCGACGACGTGCCTGGTGTTCTTCTCGGAGTTCGGCGGCAGCAAGGACCACGGCTGGGACGCCCCGGAGACGTGGGCCTGGTTCGCCGGTCTCGTCGTGTCGGCAGCGCTCCTCGTGCTCGTCGAGTCGCGTGCGGCGGACCCCGTCCTGCCGCTGTCGTTCTTCCGGAACCGAACCTTCCTGCTCGCGACCGGCATCGGGCTCGTGCTCGGCATCGGCATGTTCGCGGCGATCGGCTTCGTCCCGACGTTCCTGCAGATGGCGTCCGGCACCTCGGCGGCGGTCTCGGGTCTCCTGATGCTGCCGATGATGGTCGGCCTGATCGGGACCTCGATCGCGTCCGGCAACCTGATCACCAAGACCGGTCGCTACCGGATGTTCCCGATCATCGGGACGATCCTGGTCGCCCTGGCGATGCTCGCGATGACCCAGCTCGCGGCGGACACCCCGATCTGGCTCATCTGCGCGTACCTGTTCGTCTTCGGTGCGGGCCTCGGCCTCATCATGCAGGTGGTCGTCCTCGTGGCGCAGAACGCGGTGCCCGCCGAGCAGGTCGGTACCGCCACGTCGACGAACAACTACTTCCGCGAGGTCGGCGCGTCCCTCGGCACCGCCGTCTTCGGTGCGCTCTTCACGGCGCGGCTCACGACGTCGCTCACCGACGTGTTCCGCGGCGCCGGCGGGTCGGCGACCGACGCTGCGTCGTCGGCGGGCAGCATCGACCCCGCGACCGTGGCGAAGCTGCCGGAGGCGGTGCAGGACGGCATCGTGAACGCGTACGCCGACTCCCTGGCGCCCGTGTTCTGGTACCTGCTGCCGTTCATCGCGGTGGCGTTCCTGCTCGCGCTGTTCCTCCCGCAGATCAGGCTCTCCGACACGGCCGGCATGGTCGCCCGTGGCGAGGCGGTCGGCGGAGCCGAGGCCGACGAGCTCGAGCGGGCGCAGCGCGCGGGGCACACGGCCGGCGCGGCCGAGCCGCAGCCGGAGCCGGCGGATGCCGGTCCGGACCGTTCGGAGCGCTGACCGCGCGATCCACGAAAGCGACAGTCCCCCGCAGGATCCCTGCGGGGGACTGTCGCTTCCCCGGCACGGACCCGCCACCGCGGCGCCGATCTGTCGCTTCGGCGGGGTGGTCCGGGCCACCGCCGGCCAGGAGGTGCGGTGCCAGCTCGCACCGCGCCTCCCGTCCGCCACGGCGCGCGCCCACCGCGCCCCGCTCGCGAAAGCGACAGGCTGCCGCCGGATCTCGGCGGGCACCTGTCGCTTCCGCGGGGTGATCGCCGCGCGGTCGCGGCACATCGTCGCTCTCGCGGCACGAACCGCCGCAGTCCGCGACCGCGCGCGTCG